>JBCBHB010000191.1:0-5727 GCA_038526025.1 Pseudomonadota bacterium | reverse complement strand
GCCGGTGAGGAGCGCGGTCTCGGGCATCGGCTGGGGAGCATGCTTGGGGTAGATGCAGGACGAGCCGAGGAAGAGCAGCTTCTCCACCGGAAGATCCCGGGCCGCGCCGATGACGCTCGACTGGATCTCGAGGTTCTGCATCAGGAAGTCGGCGGGATGGGTGTCGTTGGCGAGGATGCCGCCCACCTTGGCCGCCGCCAGAAACACGGCATCGGGGCGATGCGCGGCCATCCAGGCGCGCAGGGCGGGCGCGTCGCGCAGATCCACGGTCTCGCGCCCCACTGTGAGGATCTCGCAGCCCTCGCGGCCGAGACGCCGACAAAGCGCCGCGCCCACCATGCCCCGATGGCCCGCCACGAAGACCCGTTTTCCCTTCAGATCGTAGGGCATGGCCGAGAACGCGGGCACCGGGGCTAGAGCGGGGCGCCCGGCGCCGCCCGCCCTGCGGCCGGCGCAGCAATGCCAACCGTGAGAGAGCTGGCTTTGCGGGGTGCCCGCGGCGTCGCGTCACTCATGGGCGAGCCCACCTCTCGGCGCCGCGTTATGGCGGGCAAGGTCAGCGGCCACCATGTCCTGCACCATCTCCTCAAGGCCCGTCGTGGCCTGCCAGCCCAGTTTCTCGCGCGCCTTTGTGGCATCACCGAGGAGAAGGTCCACCTCCGTCGGCCGGAAGTAGCGCGGATCGACCCTGACCAGCACGGTGCCCGTGCGCGCGCAGCGCCCGGTCTCGTCCACCCCCGCGCCCTCCCAGGCGATGTTGCGCCCTGTCTCGGCGAAGGCGAGTTCGACGAAGCGGCGCACGCTGGTGGTCTTGCCCGTGGCCAGCACGTAGTCGTCGGCGGTGTCCTGCTGGAGCATGCGCCACATGCCCTCGACATAGTCGCGCGCATGGCCCCAGTCGCGTTCCGCATCGAGGTTGCCGAGCCAAAGGCAGGACTGTGCGCCGTGATGGATCGCCGCGACCGCCCGCGTGATCTTCCGGGTCACGAAGGTCTCACCGCGGATCGGGCTCTCGTGGTTGAAGAGGATGCCGTTGGAGGCGTGCATCCCGTAGGCCTCGCGATAATTCACGGTGATCCAGAAGGCGTAGAGCTTCGCCGCAGCATAAGGGCTGCGCGGGTAGAAGGGCGTCGTCTCCCGCTGGGGCACCTCGCGCACGAGACCGTAGAGCTCGGAGGTTGAGGCTTGGTAGAAGCGGCTCTTCTCGCCCATGCCCAGGATGCGGATCGCCTCAAGCAGGCGGAGCACCCCCACCGCATCGGCGTTGGCCGTGTATTCCGGCATCTCAAAGCTGACCTGGACATGCGACTGTGCAGCGAGGTTGTAGATCTCGTCGGGCTGCACCTCTTGCACCAGCCGGATGAGGTTGGTCGCATCGGTCATGTCGCCGTAATGCAGGCAGAACCGCGTCTCGGCCTCGTGCGGGTCGGTGTAGAGATGGTCGACCCGTTCGGTGTTGAGCGAGGAGGCCCGGCGCTTGACGCCATGCACCTCGTAGCCCTTGGAGAGCAGGAGTTCTGAGAGATAGGCGCCATCCTGGCCGGTGACGCCGGTGATGAGTGCGGTCTTGGTCACGTCCTGTCCATGGTCGTCATTCGATCGGAGCTGCCGCTGCCAGGGCCTGCCAGTGATCCGACAGTGATCCAATCCGGGCGTCGGGTCGCCTGCGAAAAGCGCGCCGCGCCATAGGACAGAAGCCCGCAGGCGCTGGCAAGGCCGTGCGCCGCGAAATCGCGGGCGGAGCGGTCCACCAGCTTCGGATCGGGCCACGCCGGCAGATCTGCTCACCCCGCGCCGCTGATGGGCGGGAGGGTGGTTGAGGGACATGTTTTCGCGCGTCCCGTGGGTCGCGTCACGCCCGGGTGTCAGGGGCGACGAACACCGTCCGGATCCCGGTTTCGGACGTCGACTGATCAAAGTTTACCCAAACGTCCCAAAATCAGGCAGAATGCCGATGAGATTATAATAATGTTCAGGGAGGATGGCATGAGGTGTCGTAAACTTGCTGATGTTGGCCGTCGGCAATTCATGAGAGGCGGTGCTCTCGCAACAGCCGGTGCGGCCGCGGTTGCCGTGTCGGGTGCGCCCCAGAAAGCGGCGGCTTCGGCTCGGGTGGCGTACCCGTCGAACCGCCTCGGAAACGTGGCTGATCTGAGCGTCAACACGCCGCTCGACGTGAGCTACCCGGATGCCGATGCGCCCGGTGTGCTGCTCAAGCTCGGCAAGGCGGTGGAAGGCGGCGTCGGCCCGGACGGCGATGTGGTGGGGTTCTCGACCGTGTGTCCGCACAAGGGTTACCCTCTCACCTACGTTGCCGAGAACCGGACCTTCAACTGCCCCGGCCATTACTCGGTCTTCGACCCTGAAGCCGGTGGTCAGCAGGTCTGGGGCCAGGCGACCCAGAACCTCCCGCAATACGTGCTGCGCGTCGACGATGCGGGCGACATCTACGCCGAGGGCGTGGACGAGCTCCTCTACGGCCGCCTCAGCAACGTGCTCTGACAGGGAGGAACGAGACATGGCCTACAAGCGCCAGATCGACCGTCTGCCGATCATCCCCGCAGACGCGAAGAAGCACAATGTGACCTGCCACTACTGCATCGTGGGCTGCGGCTACCATGCCTATTCCTGGCCCATCAACAAGCAGGGCGGCACGGCGCCGGGGGAGAACGCTTTCGGCGTCGATCTCACCGAGCAGCAGGGTGCCGACACGGATGCCTGGTACGCGCCCTCGATGTACACGGTGGTGAAGCAGGACGGCAAAGACGTCCACCTCGTCATCAAGCCTGACAAGGACTGCGTGGTGAACTCGGGGCTCGGCTCGATCCGCGGCGCGCGGATGGCGGAGAACCGGCGGTCCGACGTGCTCGGCACCCAGCAGCAGCGGCTCACCGAGCCGATGGTCTGGCGCTACGGCACCTGGCAGCCGACCTCCTGGGACGATGCGCTCGACCTCGTGGCCCGCGTCACCGCACGTGTGGTGGACGCGGATAATGAGGACGACCTCTACGTCTCGATGTTCGACCATGGCGGCAGCGCCGGCGGCTACGAGAACACCTGGGGCACCGGGAAGCTCTATTTTGGCTCGATGAAGGTGAAGAACTGCCGGATCCACAACCGGCCTGCCTACAATTCCGAGGTCCACTCGACCCGCGACATGGGGGTGGGCGAGCTGAACTACTGCTACGAGGACTACCAGCTTACCGACGCGATCTTCATGGTGGGCGCCAACAGCCTCGAGACGCAGACGAACCTCTTCCTAAACCACATGATCCCCGGCGTTCGGGGCGACACGCTGTCGAAGAAGGAGGCGGAGCTGCCCGGCGAGCCGCACGCCCCCGCGAAGGTGGTGGTGGTCGACCCGAGGCGCACGGTGACGGTCAACGCCTTCGAGGATGCCGCGGGCAAGGAGAACGTCCTCCACCTCGCGATAAACTCCGGCACCGACCTTGCGCTCTTCAACGCGCTCTTCACCTACATTGCCGACCAGGGCTGGGTGGATAGCGAGTTCATCGCTGCCTCCACCTTCCAGAGCGGCATCGCGCAGGGACAGGACGAGCAGCACCCGGCCGCGCTCGGCAGTTTCGAGGAGGCGCGGGAGGCCTGCCGGATGTCGACCGCCGATGCCGCCGAGATCTGTGGCGTGGCGGAGGCCGACATCATCAAGGCCGCCGAATGGATCGCCCAGCCCAAGGAAGGCGGCGCGCGGCGGCGCACGGTGTTCCCCTACGAGAAGGGGATCATCTGGGGCAACGACAACTACCGCACCGTTGGCGCGCTGGTGAATATCGGCCTTGCCACCGGCAATATCGGGCGGCCGGGTGGCGGGGTCGTGCGCCTCGGTGGCCATCAGGAGGGCTATATGCGCCCGCCCGAGGGCCATGTGGGCCGGCCCGCGCCCTATCTCGACCAGCTCATCATCGGCGGTGGCGGCAAGGTCCACCACATCTGGGCCAACGACCACTACAAGACCACGCTCAACGCCTCGGAGTTCAAGCGCGTCTACAACCGCCGCACCAACATGGTGAAGGAGGCGATGGACGCCCGCGCCGGGGCGACGCGCGAGGAGATGGTCGATGCCATCGTGTCGGCGATCGAGGCCGGCGGCCTCTTCTCGGTCAACGTCGATATCGTGCACACCCAGATCGGCCAGCAGGCCCATGTCATCCTGCCCGCGGTCGAGTCGGGCGAGATGAACCTCACCTCCATGAACGGCGAGCGGCGGATGCGGCTTGTGGAGAAGTACATGGACGGCCCGGGCTCGGCGATGCCCGACTGCATGATCGCCGCGGGTCTCGCCCAGCACATGGAAAAGGTGCTGCGGGAGGACGGCCGCGATGCCTATGCCGACCAGTTCCAGGGCTATGACTGGGCCTCGGAAGAAGACGCCTTCATGGACGGCTACCATGCCAATACCGGCCAGATCGTGACCTACGACCGGCTGCGGGCGATGGGCAACAATGGCGTGCAGGAGCCGGTGATCGGCTTCGAGGACGGCAAGCTGGTCGGGGTCAAGCGCCTCTATGCCGACGGCAAGTTCGACCGCCACGGGCGCGAGGACAAGAAGGCGCTCTTCTGCTGCGGTGCATGGCGTGGGCTGCAGGCGCCCGGCAAGGCGGCGCAGCGGGACGGCCATGCGTTCCTGATCAACAATGGCCGGTCCAACATCAACTGGCAGAACTGGTTCCTCGACAAGGACAACGACTTCGTCGCCGACCGCTACCCCTATCCCTTCCTCGAGATGAACCCCGAGGACATGGCGACGCTGGGGCTGGAGGCCGGTGATCTCGTCGAGGTCTACAACGATGTCGGGGCCACGCAGGCGATGGCTTACCCCATCGACACCGCCAAGCCGGGCGAAACCTTCATGCTGTTCGGCGCGCCTTCGGGCACGCAGGGCAACGTGATCAATGCCGGGACGAACGAGCTGATCCTGCCGAACTACAAGCAGACCTGGGCGAACATCCGCAAGATCTCGGATGCACCGGCCACGGTGGCCCACCTCTCCTTCAAGTCGAAGGAGTACCGCTCGAGCTGACGAGCCGGACGCCGGCCGGCCCCGGTATGGGGCTGGCCGGCTGTGCCGGGCGAGGGTCCGGCAGGTTTTGAAGGTCGTGCATTTCTCCTCGACCTTCTGCCGGATGTGGTGGCGGTGTGGGGGGCGCGGCGCCGGACCGGACGGTTCTTCTGAAGCGGCGCATCTGCGACGGCAGCATGGGCCGGGATCAGAGCACCAGCAGCGCCAGGGCCGAGACGATCCCGAGCACCGGGATCGCGCGGGGCGTGTCCGGCGAACCGGGCGGCGGCGGTCCGCGACGCTTCAGGACCAGGAGGGCAGCGTTCATCACGATGAAGATGCCGAGCAGCAGGATCGAGGTGAGCTCGGCCAGCGTCTCGATCGGTGCTGCCAGCGAGAGCGCGGCGATGATGGCTGACGACACGACCGTCGCTCTCACGGGCGTGCGCAGCCGGGGGTGAAGCTGCGCGAAGACGGCGAAGACCGCCTGCCGCCGGCCAAGCCCGTAGAGCACCCGCGACGCCATCACGATCTGCACGAGGACACCGTTCAGCGTCGCCAGGCTGGCGATCATGATGATGATCGTGTCCGAGAGGCCGGTTCCTGCCGTGAACACCAGGGCGAGCGGCCGCTCGCTCGCCGCAAGCGCCTGCGGCTCCACCGCCCTGAGCGCCGCGACAGCCACCAGCGCGTAGAGCGCTGTCGTGATC
>JBCBHB010000190.1:0-5729 GCA_038526025.1 Pseudomonadota bacterium | reverse complement strand
CGCAAGGTGGCGCGCCTCGCCCGCATCGCGGTGCGCGAGGATGAGGAGGAACAGCTCGCCGGGGAGCTCTCGGGCGTGCTCGACTGGATCGAGCAGCTCCAGGCGGTGGATGTGGAGGGCGTGGAGCCCATGGCCTCCGTCCACCCGCTCGACCTGCCCCGCCGCGCCGATGCGCTCACCGCGGCCGAGGGCGAGGCAGGCATCCAGGACAAGGTACTGGCCAACGCCCCCGATGCGCGCCAGGGCTTCTATGCTGTGCCGAAGGTGGTCGAATGAGCACGCCAACGACCCCCGCCGCCCTCACCATCGCCGAGGCGCAGGCCGAGATGCGGGCGGGCCGGCTCAGCGCGCGCGAACTCACCGAGGACTGCCTTGCCGCCATCGGCGCCGCGGGCGCGCTCAACACCTTCGTCCATCCGGTGCCTGACAGGGCGCTGGAGATGGCGGACGCGGCGGACAAGGCGCGCGCCGCCGGAGAGGACACGCCGCTCCTCGGCATCCCCCTCGGCATCAAGGACGTCTATTGCACCGAGGGCGTGGCCGCACAGTCCGCCAGCAACATCCTAGAAGGCTTCGTGCCGCCCTATGAAAGCACGGTGACGGGCAAGCTATGGGCCGCGGGTGCCGTCCAGCTCGGCAAACTCAACATGGACGAGTTCGCCATGGGCAGCTCGACCGAGCACACGGTCTACGGGCCTTGCGTCTCGCCCTGGCGGCGGGAGGGCGACACGGCGCCCATCGTCCCCGGCGGCTCCTCCGGCGGCTCGGCGGCCGCGGTGGCGGCGGATCTCTGCCTTGGCGCGACGGCGACGGATACCGGCGGCTCGATCCGCCAGCCAGCGGCCTTCTGCGGCGTTGTCGGCATCAAACCCACTTATGGGCGTTGCTCGCGCTGGGGCATCATGGCCTTCGCCTCCTCGCTCGACCAGGCCGGACCCATCGCCAAATCGGTGGAGGACGCGGCGACGCTGCTCGGCACCATGGCCGGGCACGACCCGATGGACAGCACCTCCGCCCCCCTCGAGGTGCCGGACTTCAAGGCCGAGCTTGGCGGAGACCTCCGCGGCCGCCGCATCGGCGTGCCGCAGGAGTATCGCGAAGGGCTGTCGGACGAGACCGCCGCGACCCTCGAGAAGGGAATCGAGATGCTGCGCGATGCGGGCGCCGAGGTCGTCGATGTCTCGCTGCCGATGACCAAGGCGGCCCTGCCGGCCTACTACGTTATCGCCCCCGCCGAGGCCTCCTCCAACCTCGCCCGCTACGACGGCGTGCGTTACGGCCGCCGCGCCAAGCTTGGCCAGGGCGACGGGGTGCTGGAGCTCTACGAGAAGACCCGCGCAGAGGGCTTCGGACCGGAGGTTCGCCGCCGCGTGATGATTGGCGCCTACGTGCTCTCGGCCGGGTACTACGACGCCTACTATCTCCGCGCCCAGAAGGTCCGCCGCCTGGTGCGGCAGGACTTCGACCGCGTGCTGGAGGAGGTCGACACCCTTCTCGCGCCCGCCACGCCAGGCCCCGCCTTCGCACAGGGCGAGTTCGACGACGACCCGGTGCAGATGTACCAGCAGGACGTGTTCACGGTGACGGTGAACCTGGCCGGCCTGCCGGGCATCTCGGTTCCCGTGGGCCGCGCCGCCAACGGCCTGCCCCTCGGCCTCCAGCTCATCGGTCGCGCCTGGGGCGAGGTCCCGCTCTTCGGCGCCGCCGCGGCGCTGGAGGCCCGTGCCGGTGCGCGCCCGCGCCCGCAGCCCTGGTGGTGAGGCCCGCGAGAGCCGCCTAGAGCGCGAAGAGGAGGGCGAGGCTGCAGCCGGTCACGGTGAGCAGCGCGGCCTCCCGCCCCGCGCCCACGGCCATCAGCGCCAGGCCGCTTGCGCCCGAGAGCCCGGCCCAAACGGCCAGCAGCGCCCAGACACCGCTCTCCGCCGTGAGCCCGAGGAACCCGTCCATACTCGCTCCATCGCCATCCTGCCGATGGCGGTAGAATGCGGCCCATATGGTTAGCGTTTCATGAGGACGCCGCGACGAAGAGCGTCGCTAGGCGTTGTCCAGCAGGATCTTGAAGATGATCGAGCCGAAGAGCCAGAGCACGGCACCCCGGCGGATCCCAAGGGCAAAGAGCGCCAAGGACGGGATTGTAATGATGTAGACGTTCTCGTGGTTTGGGTCGAACAGCGTCTCGACCCACGACCCCTTGTCACCACCACCGACGAACTTCGCCATCACCCGCTCCCTCCGGATAGCGGGAACTTACGGTAGGAAGGCCATGCCTGAGAAGCGAAATCTCGCCTGCTGCTCAATCAGAGGAGTTCAAGCTCTCCGGCAAAAGGCCGCCCGTCGCGTCCTGACTGGAGCTCGTAGCTCACCTTCTGGTTGTCCTGGAGCCCCGGCAGGCCCGCCTTCTGAACCGCGGTAATGTGCACGAACACATCTTTGCCGCCCTCGTCAGGCGCGATAAAGCCATAGCCCTTCTCGGTATTGAACCACTTCACGGTCCCGGTCGCCATGCGTGTCATCCTCGGCTAGGCAGCCGCCGGCCGCCGTCGTCACTCGGCGTGCAGAGCATCCGCACAGTGGTAGAATATCCCGAATCGACATGCCCAAACAACAGACTGAGCAGGGCGCGTATCAAGACACTCGCAACGGTCCCGTCATTGAAACTCCTGATCTCACCTCAATTTCTACCGGGATACGGAGGCGTTACCGCCAAACGCCGAGATTTCCATCATTTGCATAACCCTTTTGCAAACTTCGGGGTTTCCTTAACCGTTCGATGACACTAACTAGGGCCCTCACGGCGCCGATACGGGCTGCCGACATCACGGATATGACGAACCGGAGGGCGGGCACATGCCGCGCGACATGGACGATATCGGCGTCATCAACGAGCAGGGCGCCCGCTGCCGCAAGCTTTTTGCTGCGGTTGTGCTTGCCGCGCTCGACGACGCGGTGAAGGAGCAGAAAGAGCAGGGCACGGGTGTCGAGAGCATCGCCACCTGGGCGCGTACGCGCGACGGCAAGCTCGTCCTCTCCAATGCGGGCCTCGAGCTCAACGAGCGCACCATCACGCTCCTGCAGGAGTTCGTGTCGCGCGGGATCCGCCCCGCCGCGGCGTGAGTGCCGGCGCCCCTGAGGGCGCTCAAACTGGTCTTGAAACGCCCGGGCATCCCCGGGCGTTTTTCGTCGCACACGCCCGCCTAGGGCCCACCACGGCCCGTCTCATATCCGAACTACGGGCCTGATCTCGATCAAGGCCGCGCCTGCCTGTCCCCGGCATCGTCGCCGCCACAGGGTCCAGCGCGGAGGCGATCATGGCGGATGGTGGCGGCAAGCACGGCGTAGCGGGTGTGCCCGATCTCGGGCAGGTTCTCGGCGGGCGCTGTGTGCGCAAGGGCTGCTTCACGGCAGCGGACCAGGCGGCGCTCGAGGCCGCCGGTGCGCGGGAGGCGGATCCGGCCCTGCTCCGCGCCTATACCGACAGTGCCGCGCTTGAGGGCGTGCCCTGCGTCTGCGCCATGATGCGCCTCGACGCCCGGCTGGCCGAGGCGCGGGGGGACAACGCCCATGCGGCCGACATCCTCACCAGCCTCGCCGGCTACCTGCGCGAGCACCCGGTGGATTGCGGCTGACGCACCGATTGTCATCGATTTGACACAAATTAAGGCGGAACGCGCATCGCTCTGCCATTTTCGTCCTCATCGCCGGGGGTCACACCCGGTTGAAGGAGGAACGCCGATGATCACGCTGACGGACTGCATCGAGATGTGCGGCCTGACGGAGGCCGAGATCGACGCCATCGCCGAGCACGAGCACCTGCCCGAGACCGCGGCGGCCGCGCTTGCCGCGGCGCTGATGGAGAAGGAGGCGGAGGGGGCGCGGGCGGTGGCCGGGATGATCCGGGACGATATCCGCCAGGCGATGGCCCGCGGCAAGCACGCTCACGCGGCCGACCTCCTCGCCGCCCTCCGCCATTTCCTGGCCCACCACCCCGAGGCGCGCCTGCGGCCCTGAGCACCGGGCCGGCGCCTCTTCCCCCGCGCGCGCCCTTCTGTAGGCTGGGTGGGTTGGACAAGGGAGGAGGCCACCCATGCTGGAGAGCCACGAGTTCGCCATCGCCGAGATCTACGTGCCCGCCAAGCGCGCCCGCACGCTCGAGGCCGAGCGTGTCGAGGCGCTGGCGGAGGACATGCTGGAGCACGGGCAGAAGACGCCCATCCAGTGCCGCCTCGACAAGACCAAATCCCCGCCCCGCCTGGTCCTGGTCGAGGGCTACCACCGCCTCGAGGCCCTGAAAGCCCTCGGCGAGACCACCATCACCGCCTACCTCGTCCAGGCCCGCAAACACTGACCGCTAACCCGGCTGCAAAGTCGCCCCCAAACCCCTATTAACCATCGCACCCGGTGGCGCGAACCGAGCGCCACGGTAGCCCCTTCATCTATATCCCGATGTCATCCGGCATTCGTTGACGCCCGCTGCCATCGATAGCCTCGAAGGCACTCGCCGCAGCCGTCTCCATCCCACTCCAAGCAAGCGCTGTCACATTGGCGACCGAGAGGTCGACCAAACGCATTCCTTTGGTGTCATCAATTCTTCACGAAACATCTTTGTCAATATCTTGTATATGAGTTGCCGTGAGGCACAAGATTGGTTACATTTTTAACGAGACAGGAGGATGCAATGCGAAAAATCACGCCGTTCGGACGCTTCGTGAGAACGAAACGCATGGAGCGCGGCCTTCTACTAATCGAAATGGCCGAAGCAGTCGGGGTCCGCCCTTCAATGATGAGCATGGCAGAGCTCGGAGAGCGAAAGGTTCCCTGGAGTTGGCTCGATGATATCGCCGATTTTTTACGGCTAAGTACTGAAGAAAAAGAGAGCCTCGAAAAGACTATCGAAAGAACAAACGAGGCAGACCCAGTTGAATGGGTTTCTACACCCTATCGGGAAGCTGCATGGAGCGACCCACGGAAAAGCGAGGATTAAGAATATGAAGCTTCCAATGAAAGTGCTCAGAAATAGGGCAAATCTCCTACTTCGAGGCTCGAAGTATCGAAATAGATATATTGACCCCCTGGATCGATTTGAGCCAATACATCACATTGAGAATGAGCTTTCTTCAGAGAGGCGGGACTTCATATATCGATACGTGCCTGAGCTTGAATATCTGGGCTGCCCGGTCGAAGCAAAAGTATCATTTCAAGATGTAGTTGTGATGCACATCCGAGATCAAACTCTGACTGAGGCTAGATTTGGTGTCACCAGTGCACGATTTACGCTGTGTCATGAGATCGCACATGTACTTCTACATCGGCGCACCATGAACAAAAGGCTTAGCGGTGCAGCGCTTCCACGAGGAATGAACCACTCCTCGTCTTCATTTCAGATCCATGAGACAAATGCAGATATGGAACGGGAAGCAAACCTATTTGCAGGCGCATTGCTGATCCCTCTTGAGGCGATTTCAGTAAAAGCAGACCCAAACGCGCTTGCAAAGGAATATGGGACTTCGCCAATCGCAGCGCGCGAAGCACGATTAAAGGCACTCGAAGTGTGGTGGCTAATAGAGGAATTGCGCAATGGGGAGTGATATTGTCACCATAATTGCTATTGGACTAGCCATAGTGCTAGCAGTACTATGCGTAATCATGCTATCCCGACGCTTCTCAATCTCCGTCAAGCATGGAAAACTTGAGGTAACATTCCAAGTGGATGACTGACTATCCATCCATTT
>JBCBHB010000189.1:0-5736 GCA_038526025.1 Pseudomonadota bacterium | reverse complement strand
GGTGCCGCCCTGCGCCACCAGCAGGTCGCAGGCATGGCCGAGCGCGGGGTTCGCCGTGATGCCGGACCACGCGTCGGAGCCGCCGCACTGGAGCGCCACGGTAAGCTCGGAAGCCGGGGCCGGGGCCCGCTCCGCCGCGTTCACCAGCGGCAGCATCGCCTCGATCTTCCGGATGCCGAGCTCCACGGACTTCCGCAGCCCGCCCACGTCCTGGATGTTCATGGTCTGGAAGAGCGGCCCGGGCTCCAGGCCGAAGGCCTCCAGCAGCCAGTCGATCTGCATCATCTCGCAGCCGAGGCCCGCCATCAGCACGCCGCCCACATTCGGATTGCGCGCATAGCCCCACATGACGCGCTGGAGCGCCTCGAAGCCCTCGCCCGAGCCTGCCATGCCGCAGCCTGTGCCGTGAACGAAGGCCACCACCCCGTCCACGTTCGGATAGGACGCCATCCGCTCCGGCGTGAAGTGCCGTGCGATCTGGCGCGCCGCCGTCGCCGAGCAGTTCACCGAGGTGAGCACGGCGATGTAGTTCCGCGTGCCAACCCCCCGCCCGCCGGAGCGGTGGAACCCCATGAAACTGTCCGCCACACCGGCCGGTGCCGCGGGGCGCAGGTTGGTGGCAAACTCATAGGCGGTATCGACGGCCCGAAAGTCGAGATTGTGCGTGTGGACATGCGCGCCGGCCGCGATGTCCTCGCCCGCATAGCCGATGACCTGCGCGTATTTCCGCACCGGCGCCCCCGCCGGGATCGCCTCAGCCGCCATCTTTTGCCCGCGCGGGATGAGCTGCACAGCGCCCTCCGCCCCCACCTCCAGCGGCGTGATCGCGGTCACCACATTGTCGTGCTTGGAGAGGCGTACGGTCTTCACTGGCGTCTCCCGGATCAGACCCGCAGGGCTTCGAGGCGGTCCCAGTCGAAGGAGACGCCGTGGCCCGGGCGGTCGGGCGCGATGGCGGCGCCTTCCTCGATCACCAGGGGTTGTTCGATATAGGTCTCGAGGCCGAAGCCGTGGGCCTCGAGATAGCTGCGGTTGGGGCAGGCGGCGAGCAGCTGGACCGTGATGTCATGCGCGCCGTGGGAGGTGACGGGCAGGTGAAACGCCTCTGCCAGCCGCGCGATCTTCATGAAGGGCGTCACCCCCCCGCAATTCGTCACGTCCGGCTCCGGGAAGCTCACCCCGCCCGTCTCGATCAGCACCCGGAAGTCCCAGAGCGAGCGCAGGTTCTCGCCCGTGGCCACCGGCACGCCGCCCTCCCGCAGCACGCGCGCATGGCCGAGCGGGTCGTCCGGCGGGATCGGCTCCTCGAACCAGACAAGGTCGAACTCGGCAAAGGCGCGGGCGGCGCGCACGGCGGCATCCACCGTGTAGGCCATGTTGGCATCGACCATCAGCGCCATGTCCGGCCCGAAGGCGTCGCGCATGGCGGCGATCTTGGCCACATCCTCGCGCAGCCGCTCCCGCCCCACCTTCATCTTGATCGAGCGGTGCCCCTTCGCGCGGTTCGCATGGGTCTGCTCAACCAGCTCCTCGGGTGAGAGGTGGATATCGATGCCGCCGGCATAGCAGGGCACGCGCGCATCGTAGCCGCCCAGAAGGCGCCATAGGGGCAGGCCCGCGCGCTTCGCCTTCAGGTCCCAGAGCGCCATGTCGAATGCCGAAAGGGCGAGCACCGTCGGCCCGCCACGGCCGCCATAGTGGAAGGCCCACCACAGGTCCTTCCAGATGGCCTCGATCAGGTCCGCGTCCCGCCCCGCCACCCGCGGCGCCATCTCGCGGCCCAGGATGTCGGCCGCCGCGCCCCCGTTCACCCCGCAGGTGAAGGTGTAGCCCACGCCCTCCGCGCCATCCGCATCCCGCACCCGGGCGGTGACCACCTCGAAGCCCTCCATCCGCCCATGCATGCTGTCCTCCAGCGCCGCGGGCAGGGGGATCAGGTAGTGGTCGGCCCGGACGCTCTCGATCCTCGCCATCGCGCCCTCAGAGGAAGAGCGTGACGATGCCGGGCCAGATCAGCAGCACCGAGAGCGCCAGGATCTGGATGGCGATGAAGGGCAGGAACCCCTTGAAGATGTCCGTCAGCGAGATGTGCGGCGGCGCGACCGATTTCAGGTAGAACGCCGCCGGCCCGAAGGGTGGGGAGAGGAAGCTCACCTGCATGTTCATACAGAAGACCACGCCGAACCAGATCGCCACCTCGCGCGCCGTGAGCGTGCCGAAGTAGCCGATCTCCTCCACCGGCAGCTTCAGCACGATGGGCAGGAAGACGGGCATGATGAGGAGCACGATCCCCACCCAGTCCATGAACATGCCCATGATGAGGAAGATGACCATCATCACGAGGATTATGCCCATCGTCGGCAGCTCTGCGCCCACGATGAGGTTGGCCACGTAATTCGGGCCCCCCGCCAGCGTGTAGGCGGCGGCGAGCGAGGCAGCACCGATGGTCACCCAGATGATCGTGCCGGTGGATTTCAGCGTGCGCATCACGCTGTCCCACACCACCTCCCAGCTCATCTCGCGCCGGAGAAGGCCGATGACGAAGACGGCGACGACACCCATGCCTGCCGCTTCGGTGATGCCGGTGATGCCGCCATAGATCGAGCCGAGCACCACGCCGATGACGACGATGGGGGCGACGAGCCCCTTGCCCATCCGCCAGCCGGCAAAGGTCCGCTCCTTGCCGATGGCGAAGAAGCCCGCCGCGGCCGCGATGGCGCCGGCGCCCAGCAGCCAGGGGATGTCGGACACCATGCCGAGGAAGATCGGGTCCACCCCTTGGGTCACGGCATTCTCGCCCGTCGCGGTCAGGAACAACGCGCGCGTCAGCAGGATCGCGCTCGTCCCCATCACCAGGCAGCAGAGGAAGCCCATGAACATCAGCGTCTTCTCGCGGCCCTCCGGATCGTCCGGGTCGGGCTCGGGCAGCGGCGCCTCATGCGGGCGGAGCTGCGTGCGCGTGATGATGTAGATGATGAAGAACGAGGCCAGCATGAAGCCCGGCAGGAACGACGCGGTGAAAAGCGCCTTGATCGAGGTCTCGGTCACCAGCCCGTAGAAGATCAGCACGATCGAGGGCGGGATCATCGTGCCCAGTGTGCCGGAGGCACAGATGGTGCCAATGGCGAGGTTCTGGTTGTAGCCGAGCCGCAGCATCTGGGGCAGGGCGATCAGGCCGAGCAGCACCACCTCGCCGCCGATGATGCCCGACATCGCGGCCATGATGACGGCCATGATCGACGTGACGATGGCGATACCGCCCCGCGCCCGGCTGAGCCACACATTGAGCGAGGAGTACATGTCCCGCGCGATGCCGGAGCGTTCGAGCAGCGCCGCCATGAAGATGAACAGCGGCACCGAGATGAGCACGTAGTTCGTCATCTGCCGGTAGACCGCCTGGCCCAGCACAGCCAGCGGCCCGCGCCCGAAATTCGAGAACAGAAGCTCCGGCCCGAACTTCATCACCAGGCAGGCGACGGCCAGGAAGGCCGAGGCGAAGCCCAGCGGCATGCCGATGGCCAGGAGGAAGAACATCGCGATCAGCAGGATCAGGCTCAGCGTCCCGATATCCGCGACCTTCATCCAGGCGAAGAGCTCGAGGAATTCCATGTCACTTGTCCTCGAGCGTGCGGCGGATGTTCTCGATCTCCGTCTCGTCGATCTCGTCCGCCGGGGAATGGTGCTCGGGCATGCGGTTCCAGTCCGCGATCAGGTTCGAGATCGCCTGGATCGCCACGAGCGCGATGATGATGAGGATCGCGGGCTTCAGCGTGGCCGGCAGGGGCGGGTCCCAGGCGGTGCCGAAGGTCTCCCAGCGCAGCATCTTCGACCAGGCCTCGTTGAACCCGCCCCAGATGATCGCGAAGGAGAACAGGCAGATCAGCACGGTCGAGAACACGTCGCACGACCGCTGCAGCCAGCGGGGCATGATGTCGTAGATCAGGTAGATGCGGATATGGCTCCGCTGCTGCATCGCGTACTGCCCCGCGAAGAGGAACACGAAGCTCGCGATCCAGAGCGATAGCTCGTTGGCCCAGAGCGTGGGCGAGCCGAAGACGTAGCGCGCCACCACCTCGTAGAACATGACGATGACCGTGAAGATCACCCCGATCATCGCGAGGCGCGAGGTGACGAGCGACAGCGTGTCGAAGAACCCCTGCGGCCGGGACTCGATGTGCCCGATCGTATCAGAGAAGTAGATCGAGATGGAGAGCAGGGCGGCGATCAGCAGCCCGAGCATGAGCCACACCTCAGCGCGTCCATCGGGGCGCAGCATGTCGTGCATGCCGATGGGTGTCTCGCGCCAGAAATGTCCGGCCATCAGCCACAGGGCCATCAGAACGGCGAGGATGCCGAAGGCGATGGCGGCGCTCCGCACGGGTCCGCGCAGGGGCCCGAGCCAGACGCTCTCGCTCTCCATGAGTCGTCTCCTGAGAAAGGAGGAGGAGGCCGGCGCACGCTCGGGCGAGCGGCGCCGGCCACGGTGCCATCAGGCGTGCGGCTTACTCGGCTACGAGGCCGAGCTGGCCGAGATAGGTCATGTGGCTCTCGACGAGCGCCTCAGCCTCGGGCGTGGTGGCGAACTCCTGCCAGGCGGCCTGGGCCGCGGCGCGGAACGCACCGAGATCCTCGTCCGACCAGGCATAGAGCGTCACGCCCTGCTCCTGCAGCATCGCCGCCGCTTCGGCGTTCTTCTTCTCGAAGGTCAGCGCCGTCTGAAGTGCGAGCTTCTGCATCGCGGTATCCATGATCCGCTTGTGATGCTCCGGCATCGCGTCCCACACCGCCTTGTTGCACGCCAGGTGATCCGACGGCATCGAGTGGAAGCCCGGATAGTTGGCGTGCTTCACGATGTCGTAGAGCCCGAGGCCCACATTGTTGGCGAGGCCCGAGGCATCCGCCCCGTCGATGATGCCGGTCTCGAGCGCGGTGAAGATCTCGGTGAAGTCCATCACGATCGGCTTGGCGCCGAGCTTCTCGAAGATCTTCGTCTCCATGCCCGGAGGCGAGCGGAACTTCCAGTCCTTGAACGCTTCCGGTCCGTCGATGGGCTTGGAGGAGGCGAAGCTCTCCTGGCCGTACACCCACCAGCCGACAAGCTGCATGTCATAGGCGTTGTAGAGCTCCTGGGCCGCGGCAAGGCCGTCGCCGTGGTAGAGCCAGGAAAGCTGCTGATAGGGCGTGGAGTAGCCGCCCATGATGTCGCCCACGAACTGGAAGGCGGGGTTCTTGCCGGTCTGGTAGCTGCCGCCGGTCATGTCGCAGTCAAGAATGCCGTTGGCGGCCGCGTCGAAGGTCTCGACCGAGGCGACGACCGAGGACGAGTAGAACATCTCGATCGTGATCTCGCCGTTCGACATCACCTGGACATCGTCGACGAACTGCGCTGCGAGCTTACCGGAAACGGTCTCCGGGCCGTAATGCGTCTGAATACGAAGGTTCGTGCTCTGGGCCGCGGCGGCACCCGCGAGCAGGGCCACCACGCTGGCGGCACCCAGGATCGTGCTGAGTTTCATGACTTCCTCCCACTTGGTTGACCCTGTTCCGGGTTCCATACGACGGATTCGCTGTCCGCGTTGCGAACGGTATACCAACACTGCGTGCGCTTAAATGCTTCGCCGTCGACAAATGAGACAAAAAGGTATACCAGCTGAGACCTCGGCGCAGCATTCTTTCGCGGCGCCAGCGGGCCTTCTCTGGGCGCGTGGGAGTGGTAACGGAGCGACCCTTGGCACG
>JBCBHB010000188.1:0-5741 GCA_038526025.1 Pseudomonadota bacterium | reverse complement strand
CGCGGCGAAGGCGGATCTCCGTGCGCGCCCGTGTCACCAGCAGCGCGGCGAACAACACGTAGCACGCGAGCATCATGAGGTAGAGCGGCAGCCGGTAGGTATCGTCCACCCGCTGCCCCTCCTGCACCGTCAGCGAGGCGCCCTGGTGCAACGTCGCCCAGAAGTTCACGGCGTAGCGCGCGAGGAAGGCGAAGACGACGCCGACGAGGCACAGAATGCCCGAAAGCTCCGCCGCCTTCTCCGGCTCGTCGATCGCGGCCCAGAGCGCCATGTAGCCGAGATAGAAGAAGAACATGATGAGGACCGCGGTCAGCCGCGCGTCCCACACCCACCAGGTGCCCCACATCGGCTGGCCCCACACAGCACCCGTGACGAGGGCCACCAGCGTAAAGGCCGCACCGATGGGGGCGGCGGCCTTGGCCACGAGGAAGCTCACATGGTGGCGCCGGATAAGCCCGATCGCGCTCATCACCGCCATCAGCGCATAGGTGTTGATGGCCAGGAGGGCGGCGGGGACGTGGATGAAGAGGATCCGCACCGTGGTGCCCTGCTGGTAGTCCGCCGGCACGGAGAGCCCCCAAACGAGCCCGACGGCAAGCAGCAGCCCGGCCGCCACCCAGAGCGGCCCGACAAGCCACCCGGTGAGCCGCATGAAGTAGGCCGGATTTGCAAAGCGCCAGATCGACATTGCACCGAGATAGCGGGGACAGTTGCCCTACACAACGGCCAGCTGCCGGCCGGGACGTCACATCGCGGCGATTGCCACCGCTGCTGCTCGCATCGTGGGCGCCGACACAGGGGCTTCCAGGCCGGTCCCCGGCCTCTCCGGCCTCCTTTAGCGGGCGTTGATGCGCAGCGCTGCGGCGGTGGCGAAGGGGGCGAGGGCGGCGGCGAAGAGGCTGAGCCCGGCGGTCAGCGCGAGCGGCGGCGCCCAGGGCAGGCCGAGCAGCGCGTTCTCCACGGTGCGCGCCCCGAACACCAGCGTCGGGATGTAGAGCGGCAGAACGAGTACCGAGAGCAGCAGCCCGCCCCGCCTGATGCCCGCTGTCAGCGCCGCGCCGATCGCGCCTACGAGGCTGAGGGCCGGCGTGCCCGCGAGCAGCGCCAGCCCCAGCGCCGGCAGCGCTGCAAGCGGCAGCTGCAGCATCAGGCCGAGGAGCGGCCCGGCCAACACCATGGGCAGCCCCGTCGTCAGCCAATGCGCCGCGGCCTTGGCGAGCACCACCTGTTCCAGCGGCAGCGGCGCGAGCATCAGCTGCTCCAGCGTCCCGTCCTCGTGGTCCGCCTGAAAGAGCCGGTCGAGGCTGAGAAGGGCTGCCAGCAGGGCGGCGATCCAGATGACGCCCCCGGCGATGCGGGCCAGCGTGGCTGGCTCCCGCCCAACGCCAAGGGGGATGAGGACGATGGCGAGGACGAAGAAGGCCAGCCCCACCGCCCCGCCCCCGCCGAGCCTGAGCGCAAGCGCCAGGTCGCGCGCTGCGATGGCCCGCATGGCGGCGAGCGCACCCGGCGTCGGCGCTCCGGCGCTCACCAGCGGCCCTCCAGAAACGGGTCCTCAGCCTGCCGGGGTGGCTTCCCCGCGAGATCGGCAACTGCCGCATCCAGCGCCAGCGTCTCCGCCTCCGGCAGGCCCAGATCCGTGTGGCTGGTGAGGACGGCGAGGCCGCCTGCCGCGCAATGCTCCCGCACGAGATCGGCCACCAGCACCGTGGCATCCGCGTCGAGCGAGACGGTGGGCTCGTCCAGCAGCCAGAGCGGGCGGCGCGCCAGCAGCAGCCGCGCAAGGCCCAGCCGCCGCTTCTGCCCCGCGCTGCACTCCGCCGCGGGCCGCCGCGCGACGCGGGTGAGGCCAAAGCGGTCGAGCACCGCGTCCACCTCCCCGTGGTCCGCCGCCGAAAGCCCCTGCCAGAGTGCCAGGTTCTCGGCCACGCCCAGCGCAGGCTTCACGGCATCGAGGTGCCCCGCGAAGGCCACCTGCTCCTGCCACGCGCTCGACCCCAGCCGAACCGCGCCGCCGGCCCCTTCCAGCCGCGCCCCGCCCCGCTCCGCCCGGCCGAGCCCCGCCAGCAGGCGCAGGAGGCTAGACTTCCCGGCCCCGTTCGGCCCCTTCACCCAGAGCGCAGCCCCCGGCGCCAGCCGGAACGAGAGCGGCCCGAACACCGCCCGCCCGCCCCGCCGGCACACCAGATCCTCGACCACAAGCTCCATGCTCCCCGGGCTAGCCGAGCCCGCGCGCCCCGGCAATGCCGCGCCGCCCATGGCCGCCACGCATTGTTCACGCGGCGCGGCGGAACGGCCCGTTGCATTCCGGCATCAAAAGGGCGAAGAAGCGCCGACAGTTCCAGCTTTGGGTTAGCGCTCCACCCCGTGGAAGCCTGCGCCCATGCCCGACAGAAGGAGATCCCCCATGACCATCACCGTTGGCCACGACAGCGCGGGCACGCGCCGGGAACTCAGCGTCGAGGGGCAGAGCGTCGCCTATTATTCCATCGAGGCGGCGGAGGCTGCGGGCCTCGGCAGCTTCGGCAAGCTGCCGGCGGTGCTGAAGGTGGTGCTCGAGAACATGCTCCGTTTCGAGGACGGCAAGACGGTCACGACCGACGACATCAAGGCGTTCTCGGACTGGGCCGCCAACGGTGGCAAGGCCGACCGGGAGATCGCCTACCGCCCCGCCCGCGTGCTGCTGCAGGACTTCACGGGCGTGCCCGCGGTGGTGGACCTCGCGGCCATGCGCGATGCGATCATCAGCCTCGGCGGCGATGCGGAGAAGATCAACCCGCTCAACCCGGTGGACCTCGTGATCGACCACTCGGTGATGGTGGACGAGTTCGGCAACCCGCGCGCCTTCCAGCTCAATGTTGAGCGCGAGTACCAGCGCAACGGCGAGCGCTACGAGTTCCTGAAATGGGGGCAGGGCGCCTTCGACAATTTCCGCGTCGTGCCCCCGGGCACCGGCATCTGCCACCAGGTGAACCTCGAATACCTCGCGCAGACGGTCTGGACCGACAAGGACCAGTCGGGCGCCGAAGTGGCCTATCCGGACACGCTGGTGGGCACGGACAGCCACACCACCATGGTCAACGGCATGGCGGTCCTCGGCTGGGGCGTGGGCGGTATCGAGGCGGAGGCCGCGATGCTCGGCCAGCCCATCTCGATGCTCATCCCCGAGGTGGTGGGCTTCCGGCTCGACGGAGCGCTGAAGGAAGGTGTCACGGCCACCGACCTCGTGCTCCGCGTCACCCAGATGCTCCGCCAGAAGGGCGTGGTCGGCAAGTTCGTCGAGTTCTACGGCGACGGCCTCTCGAACCTGCCGCTCGCGGACCGCGCCACCATCGGCAACATGGCGCCCGAATATGGCGCCACCTGCGGTTTCTTCCCGATCGACGATGAGACGCTGCGCTATCTTGAGGTTTCGGGCCGGGACAAGGCGCGCATCGCGCTGGTGAAGGCCTATGCGCAGGCCAACGGCATGTGGCGCGACGGGTCCTACGACCCGGTCTACACCTCCACCCTCAGCCTCGACATGAGCACGGTCGAGCCCGCCCTCGCCGGCCCGAAGCGGCCGCAGGACCGGGTGCTGCTCTCCGACGCCGCGCCCGAATTCTTCAAGGTGGTGGCGGACTATCGCGGCGTGCAGGTGGGCGGCGCGGCCGAGGATCTCGCGGCCGAGGGTGGCCCGGCGCCGGAGATGCCCGATCCGCGCAAGACCCAGCCGGTCGAGGGCGAGGACTACACCATCCGCGACGGCTCGGTGGTCATCGCGGCCATCACCTCCTGCACCAACACCTCGAACCCCTATGTGATGATCGGCGCGGGCCTCGTCGCCCGCAAGGCGGCGGCCCTCGGCCTCACCCGCAAGCCCTGGGTGAAAACCTCGCTCGCGCCCGGCTCGAAGGTGGTGAGCGAGTATCTCGAGGCGGCGGGTCTGCAGGACGATCTCGACGCGCTCGGCTTCAACCTCGTGGGCTACGGCTGCACCACCTGCATCGGCAATTCCGGCCCGCTGCCGGAGAACATCTCGAAGGCCATCGCGGATGGTGATCTCGTGGCCACCTCGGTGCTCTCGGGCAACCGGAACTTCGAGGGGCGCGTGAACCCGGATGTGCGCGCGAACTACCTCGCCTCGCCCCCGCTCGTCGTCGCCTACGCCATCGCCGGCGACATGAACATCGACATCACGAAGGAGCCGCTGGCGCAGACGCCGGACGGAAAGGACGTCTACCTCAAGGACGTGTGGCCGACGCAGCGGGAAATCGCCGAACTCGTCGAGAAGACCGTCACGCGCGAGGCCTTCCAGTCGAAATACGCGGATGTTTTCGCGGGCGACGAGAAGTGGCAGGGCATCGATACGGCCGACGGGCTGACCTACACGTGGCCCTCCACTTCCACCTACGTGCAGAACCCGCCCTATTTCGAGGGCATGGGGCCCGATGCGGGCAGCATCTCGGACGTCAAGGATGCCCGCATCCTCGCGATGCTCGCCGATAGCGTCACCACTGATCACATCTCCCCCGCCGGCTCCTTTAAGGAGGCGACCCCCGCGGGCCGCTACCTTGTCGACCGTCAGGTCGCTCCGCGCGAGTTCAACTCCTATGGCTCGCGCCGCGGCAACCACGAGGTGATGATGCGCGGCACCTTTGCCAACATCCGCATCCGCAACGAGATGCTGGACGGGGTCGAGGGCGGCTACACAAGGGGCCCGGGCGGCGAGCAGATGTCGATCTACGATGCTGCCATGGCGCATCTCGCCAACGGCACGCCCCTCGTGGTCGTTGCGGGCAAGGAGTACGGCACCGGCTCCTCGCGCGACTGGGCGGCCAAGGGCACGGCGCTCCTCGGCGTGAAGGCCGTGATCGCGGAGAGCTTCGAGCGCATCCACCGCTCCAACCTCGTGGGCATGGGCGTCATCCCGTTCGAGTTCACGGGCGGCGACACGCGCAAATCCCTCGGCCTCACCGGCGAGGAGAGCATCTCGATCACGGGCCTCGAGGCAGACCTCAAGCCGCGCAAGGAAGTGCCCGCCACGGTCACCTACAAGGACGGCACCACGAAGGAGATCACCCTCCTCTGCCGCATCGATACCGAGGTGGAGATCGAGTACGTCGAGAACGGCGGCGTCCTCCACTACGTCCTGCGCAACCTCGCAAAGGCCGCCTGACCGGGGCCGAGACCTCAGGAGCAATCAGCCCCGCATGAGGCGGGGCTGCCATCATGCGCCGGTGCTCCCGAAGGGGGCGCCACGCCTTTCCTGCGTTCCCGCGTTCAACGGCAACCTGCGAGGAAGCGCGCCGCATGACCCTCCCCCACCCCACGACCAGAAACCCGCTCGTCTTTCCGAACGGGGCGCACGACCCTGCGACCGTCTTCCTCTCTGAGGTCATCAGGCACCCCAACATCGATGTCGGGGACTGGAGCTACTACCACGACCAGCGGTTGCCGGAGGACTATGCGGCCACCCTCGCGCCCTACCTCTTCCCCGGCGCGCCGGAGCGGCTGACCATCGGGCGCTTCTGCCAGATCGCCCAGGGGGTGCAGTTCATCACCGCCACGGCGAACCACCCCATGGACGGCATCTCGACCTACCCCTTCGCCATCTTCGACCAGGAGCGCTTCGGCACCTACCGCTCCGATCTCCCCCGCGGCCGGGACACCGTCGTGGGGCATGACTGCTGGATCGGCCGCGAGGCGATGCTGATGCCCGGCGCCGGGCGCGGCTGCGGGGTCAGCGTCGCCGCGCGCGC
>JBCBHB010000187.1:0-5742 GCA_038526025.1 Pseudomonadota bacterium | reverse complement strand
GCGTGGCGATCCTCGATGTGGACTTTCACCACGGCAACGGCACCCAGGCGATCTTCTACGACCGGGCGGACGTGCTCTTTCTCTCGCTCCACGGCGACCCGATGGAGGCGTTCCCGCATTACCTTGGCGGTGCGGACGAGACGGGGGAGGGCCCGGGCGCGGGCTTCAACGTGAACTACCCGCTCCCCCGCGACACCGAATGGCACGCCTGGTCGGCGGCGCTCGATAACGCCATCGCTCGCCTGAAAGCCTTCGGGGCGGACGCCATCGTCGTCTCGCTCGGCGTCGACACGTTCAAGGAAGACCCCATCAGCTTCTTCCGGCTCGAGAGCGACCATTTCACCGAGATGGGCGCCCGGATCGCCGCCGCCGGCCTGCCGACGCTGTTCGTCATGGAGGGTGGCTATGCCGTCGCCGAGGTGGGCATCAACACGGTCAACGTGCTCACGGGCTTTGAGGGAGCTTGATTGCGCGACACACCTTCAAACAGTTCCGAAACTGTCCTAACCATCATGGCGTGAGCCATCGGCAGAGGCCCTTCGTGGCCTTGCTGTCCCTGAGGGGCGACGACGCGTGACCGGCATCCTCCGATCCTTCCTCCGGCCGGGCATGTGGCTCGCTTGGGGCGCTCTCTTGGCCCTCGGCGCCTGCGGCGGCGGGCAGGATTTCGAGCAGCCGGTGGAGTTCGAGGCCCCCGAAACGCTGGTCGACTACGAGGTGGTGGTCGAAGGCGCTCCGTCCGAAGAGATCCAGGACCTGATCGCGGAAAGCCTGCTCCTCTACCGCCGCCAGGAAGACGGCGCCCAGTCGCTTCCCTTCCTCCGCCGGCGTGCGCAGGGCGATGTCCCGACCGTCGAGAAGATCCTCCGCTCCTACGGCTACTACCAGCCAAGCGTGACCACCGAGGTGGCGGAAAAACCTTCCGAGCCCGATGGCGAGGCTGCGGCGGAACCGGAGACTGAAGCCGCGGCAGAGCCTGAGGTTGAAGCCGAGGCGGCCACCGAAGACGAGGCGGGCGCGGCCGGGGACGAACCGGTGAAGGCCATTGCCACCGTCCGCATCGACCCCGGCCCCGCCTTCGCGCTCGCCCGGCAGGACTTCGCCCTGAGCGGCGCGGGAGACGGACCGCAGCCCGCCCTCGGCCCGGCGGAGGCCTACGGCGCCCCCATCGGCCAGCCCGCCCAGGCCCAGTTGATCCTGAACGCAGAGGGCGGCGCGCTCGCCGCAATCAAGGCGCAGGGCTTCCCCTATGCCACCGGGCAGGGGCGGGATGCAGTGGCCGACCTCGAGGCTAGCACCATCGAGATCGACAGCAAGATCTTCACGGGGCGCCAGCACCGCTTCGGGCCGGTCACCATCAAGGGCGCGCCGAACGTGGATGACGACTACATCCTCACCTACCTGACCTTTGCGGAAGGCGACATTGCGGATCCCGCCAAGCTCTCGGAGTTCCAGCGCGAACTCCTCGGCACCGGCCTCTTCCGCGCGGGCTTCGTCACCCTGCCAGACGAGGCGCCGGAGGGCGAGATCGCGCCCGTTACGGTCGAACTCGAGGAAGCGCCCTTCCGCACCTTCACCGCCGGCGCACGTTTCGACAGCGACGATGGGCCGGGCGTTCGCCTCGGCTTCGAGCACCGCAACCTCTTCGGATCCAACGAAACCCTCAACCTCGTGCTCGATGCGAGCCAGGACGAACAGCGGCTGACGGCGACCGGCGAGAAGCCCCAGTTCAAGCGCGACGGCCAGTCCCTCATCGGCACGGCGGAGGTGCGGCGGATCGAGGACGACGCGTTCGACGAGATCGGCGGCACCGTCTCCCTTGTGCTTGCCCGAGAGATCACGGAGCGATGGACCCTCTCCGGCGGCGGGCTCTTCGAGGCGAGCCAGATCGACGATGGCGAGCGCGAGGCCACGGCGTATCTCTTCGGCATCCCCCTTCAGGCGGACTACGACGGCAGCGACGACAAGCTGAACCCCACGCGGGGCGAGCGGTTGAACATCCAGCTCACCCCCTTCGGCGGCATCTTCGACAGCGAAGCGGTCACCTTCCTCGTCGCGGACGTGCGCGGCAGTCTCTATCGTCGCCTCACCACCGACGGCCGCTACGTTGCCGCCTTCCGCGGCCGTCTGGGCGCGATCCCCTCCGACAGCCTCGACGACATTCCTGCCACCCGCCGTCTCTACTCGGGCGGCGCGGGCAGTGTGCGGGGCTTTCAGCAGGACTTCGTCGGCCCGCTCGACGACGACAACGACCCCATCGGCGGCCGGTCTGTGATCGAGGCCGGCGCGGAGCTTCGCTTTCCCATCTTCGGCGATGTGGGTGGCGTCGCCTTCGTCGAGGGCGGCAGCGTCTCCAGCGAGATCTTCCCGGATTTCGAGGAGGACTTCCTCATCGCTGCTGGCGGCGGGGTCCGCTACTATTCGCCCGTGGGACCCATCCGCTTCGATATCGGCTTCCCCATCAACGGCCGCGACGCGGATGATGCGTTCCAGTTCTACATCAGCATCGGCCAGGCCTTCTGAGCCGGCGGGAGAAGCGCCTTGAGAAACCGGGTCATGAGACGACTGACCATCCTCACGCTGCTCCTCGCGGGCCTGCTGGCCCCGCCGGCCACGGCCCAGCTCTCTTTCCTCGGCCTCAAGAACAACCTCGTCCAGCTCCTGCTCGAGCAGATCAGCGTGCCCGGCGAGTTCGAGGTGACGGCTGAGGAAGTGATCGAGCCGGATGACGGCTCCACGGCGCTCCGCGGGCTCGCCATCGCGGATGCGGACGGTATCTGGCTGCGCATCGGCCAGGTCTCGCTCGACTGGCGGCCAACCGCGCTCCTTGGTGGCACCATCGAGATCAACCGCCTTGCGGCCGAGGATGTGGAGTATCTCCGGGCACCCGGCGCCGCCGTGACGGTGAAGGAGGGCGAAGAGACGGAAGAGGACGAGGAGGCGAGCCCCTTCCAATGGCCCCGCGCGCCGCTCACCACCATCGTCAACGAGATGCGGCTCGACCGCGTGCGCATCGCCCCAGGCGCGATCGCCGAGCAGGGCCTCGCCTTCGATGCCGTCGGCAATGCGCGCGACGAGGGGGACGAGCAGGCCCTCAAGCTCGAGGTCACCCGCACGGACGACGTCGCCGGCAAGATCCTCGTCGACTACCTCCGCACCTTCGACGCCAATACGCTCGCCCTGAAGCTCGAGGCAGACGAAGCCGCGGGCGGCCTTGTTGCCGAGTTTGCCGGCCTGCCCGAGACCAGCGCCAGCCGCGCCCTGATCGACGCCTCGGGCCCGTTGACGGATTGGCAGCTCCAGCTCGGCGTGTCGTCCGACAACGTCATCGACGTCGATGGTGCGCTGACCGTGCAGCTCGAAGGCGCGACAAACGTGGTCGCCGACCTCACGGTGGACCCAGGCGAGGCGCTCGCCCCCACCGCCCGGCGCCTGCTCGAGCCGCAGGCCACCCTCGCGCTCTCCGTGGTCGAGGGGGAGGACGGCGTCATCCGGATCGAGCGCGGGCGTGTGACGAGCCCGGAGATCAACCTCACCTCCTCCGGCTTCTACGACACGGGCACCGGCGCGGTGGATATTGATGTCGACCTCACCGCCAATCCAGGCTTGCTCGACGATGCGGAGGGCGTGAACTTCGAGACCATGGGACTTACCGCCCGTGTCGACGGCGACGGCACCAACCTCGACGCGACGGGCGCGCTCCGTGTCGCCAGCTTCGCCAGCCCCTCCGCCGATATCGGCCTCGCCCTGCTCGAGACCACCATCACCCAGCGCGGGGAGCGCCTCGACTTCGCGGTGGATGGCGACCTCAACACGCTCCGGATAGATCGGCTCGGGCCGCAACTGCTGGGGGACGGTACCCTCAGCATGCGCGGCCGCAGCGAGGGCTCGGTCTTCGAGCTCTCTGAATTCCGCTTCGCCTCCGATCCCCTGGAGCTCGAAGCGCAGGGCCGGGCGGATACCGAAGCCAACACGCTGGCCTTCGACTATCGCGCAACCGCCGACCGCGTTGCCCCTATCGCCGCCGCCTATGATGCGAACGCCACCGGTGCCCTCCGCCTCGAAGGCCGCGTCGAGGGCACGCCGGAGATCCCGCAGCTCTCCGGCACCCTCGCCTTCGAGGAGCTGAGCTTCGACGGCGAGCAATACGGCGCCGTCCGCCTCGACCATCAGGCCACGATCGGAGAGACGCCGGCGGGCCAGATCGCGCTCACGGCCGACGGGTCGCGCTTCGGCCCGGCGGAGCTCAGCACCTTCTTCCGCCTCGCAGGCTCCGACCTTGCGCTCACCAGCCTCGTGCTCCGCGCTCTCGACGCGGAAGTGGACGGGAACGTGACGCTCGATCTCGACACCACGCTGATGACCGGGGAGGTGGTGATGGCCGTCCCGTCGCTGCAACGCGCCGAAGCCGCCACTGGCCTCGCCCTCGCGGGCAGTGCCGATGGCCGCGTGATCCTCGGCACCGAGACGCTGGAGCAGAACTTCGGCACCTCGCGCGAGATGCAGGTGGCCGATATTGCCTTCGCCGTGAGCGACTTTGCGGGCTTCGAGGCGGAGGTTGCCTCCCTCGGCATCGCCGGCCGGCTGACGGATCTGCTCGGCCAGCCCGGCGGGGATGTGACCATCGCGCTCGACGATGCGCGCCACCCCGCCGCCCGGCTGGCGAAGGGCGAGGTCGAGGCGACGCTCGAAAGCCTCACGCGGAAGGGCCGCGCCGATGTCCGCTACCGGCTCTCCGATATCGTCGCGCCCGAGCAGGCGAGCATCGCCGTCTTCGAAGGCGTCGCGAAGCTGACGGATCTCGACAGCTCGCCCGCCGCGGTGGTCGAGGCTGTCGCCCGCGAGATCGCCATCGAGGCGGTGGAGGGCGGGCGCGTTGCCGAGGCCCGCGTCTCCGCCGATCTCTCGGACCTTGCCGGCAGCCCGGGCGGCACGGTGAGCGCGACGATCGATGCCATTGAGGCTGCGGGCTACACCGTCCGAAGCGTCACGGCGGAAACCGAGCTCGCCGACCTTACGGGCGAGGGCCGGGCGAAGGGCAGCGTTCTTGCCACCGCCGTCGAAGGCCCCGATGCCTCCCTCGCCAGCGCGGCGGTGGATTTCGACATGGCAGCGCTCACCGCTTCCCCCGAAGGCCGCGTCACGGCCGAGATCGCCGAAATCGCCGCCGCCGGCTACAGCGTGGAGCGCGTGACGGCGGAGACGGATCTTTCGGACCTCACCGGCAGCGCGGCCGCCAAGGGCACGGTCACGGCCGAGGCCGTTTCCGGCCCCGATGCCGGGCTTGCCCGGGCGGAGGTAACGTTCGACATGGCGGACCTGACCGGCGACCCCGCCGGTACCGTCGACGCCGTGGTCACTCAGCTCAGCGCCGCCGGTGCAAGCATCGACCGCGTGGAGGCCGAGACCCGCCTCGCGACCCTCGTCTCCGCCCCCGCGGTCGAGCTCACCGCCCGTACCGGCCGGATCGACGGCCCGGGCATTGCCGCCAGCGGCGCGACGCTGGAGGCAGATCTCGCGGATCTCGCCGCGAATGGCCGCGGCACGGCCACCGTCACGCTCGACGGGGTCTCCGGCAGCGCCAGTGCCCGCCGCATTGCGGTGGAGGCGGACATGACCGGCCTCAAGAGCCCCGCGGGCACGGTCCAGCTCCGCACGGAGGGCCTTGCGGCCGGCGGTGCCGAGATCGGCGAGGCACGCGCCAATGCAAGGCTGACGGATAGCGGCGGGCGGACGGACGTG
>JBCBHB010000186.1:0-5767 GCA_038526025.1 Pseudomonadota bacterium | reverse complement strand
TCTCCACGCCGGGCTCGCCGTCGAACTATCGCCCGCACGACACTCCATCGTTGCTGGATATCATGCCGCCTTTTTTGGCAGACCGATCACATTTCCGCCCAAGTTGGCGGCAGTGCTGGACTGCCGATGTGCTTTCGCTCGCGCTGGAGGCGCCTGAAGCCGATCACACGGCAAGCTCTGCCTTGGCACGCAACCTGCATTCATTCTCCCCGTCCGCGCAGGCTGATCGGGATGCTTGGAGGGAACCCTCATGATCTGGCTCATACTCGGCGTCATCGTCCTCGCCGTCGTCACGATCCTTTTGCTCAACCGATTTTACATCAAGGCCAGCCGGGAAGTCGCACTGGTGCGCACCGGTCGTGGCGGGCAGCGTGTGGTCCTCGACGGCGGTGTCTTCAGCCTGCCGTTCCTCAACCGCACCGCCGAAGTGAACATGCGCACCATGCGTCTCGAAGTTGAGCGCGCCGGCGAGACCTCGATCATCACGCAGGACCGCCTGCGGATCGATGCGACGGCCGAGTTCTACGTGCGCGTGGAGCCCACGGCGGACGGTGTGGCGACGGCTGCCCAGGCGCTGGGCTCGAAGGCCTTCCGCGCCAGCGACCTTGCCGATTTGCTGGAGGGCAAGCTGACCGATGCGCTGCTCTCGGTGGCGGCGACCTACACCATGGACTCGCTGCAGGATAATCGCGGCAAGTATGTCGCCGAGGTTGCCGAGGTGCTCGAACCCCGGCTCAAGGCAAACGGCCTGCTGCTCGAGGCCGTGTCCCTGACCCGGCTCGATCAGACCCCGTTCGGCGCGCTCGACCAGAACAACGCCTTCAACGCGGTCGGTATGCGTCGCCTCGCCGAGGTGATCGCCACGAACAAGAAGGAACGGGCCGAGATCGAGAACGCTGCCGAGACGGCGGTGCGCCAGAGCCATCTCGACGCCGCGAAGCGCCGGCTGCTGATCGAGCAGGAGGAAGAGGAGGCCCAGCTCGCACAGGGCAAGGCGGTCGAGGCTGCGCGGGCGAAGACGATGGCAGAGATCGCCGAAGCGCAGGCCGAAGCGGAAGAGCGCCGTGAGTACGCCCGCATCCAGCGCGACATGGAAGTGCGTGCAAAGCAGATCCAGTCGGACCGCGAAGTGGCGGAGATCGACTACCAGGCCGAGCAAGCGAGGCGCAGTGCGAAGGCCGACAGCGAGATCGAGATCGCGGCGAAGAAGGCCGAGGCCGCGGCCGCTCAGGCAGCGGCCGCCGACGCCATCGCCTCGGAAGTGATCGGGCGGGAGCGCGTTATCACGGCGAAGGAGACGGCGATGGCGGAGCGCTTGAAGGCGCTTGCCGTGATCGAGGCACAGAAGGAAGCCGCGGTCGACGACACGCGCGTCGCCTCCGAAGCCGACACGGTGCGGGCCATGGCCGAGGCCGAGGCGAAGGCGGAGGAGATGAAGGCCGCCGCCGCCAAGACACGCCTGCTGGCCCAGGCCGAGGGCGAGGCTGCGCTCTTCTCGGCGCAGAACGCCCAGGCGGACGCCATCGTGAAAATGAAGGTCGATCTCGCGAAGATCGACGCGCTGCCCGAAGTGGTGCGCGAGATGGTCAAGCCCGCGGAGAAGATCGACTCGATCCGCATCAACCACGTTACCGGCTTCGGGGCGATCAACGGCGGTGGCGCCGGCGGCAGCGGCGGCGATGGCCCGATGGTCAACCAGGTCATCGACGGGATCCTCGGCATGGCGCTGCAGCTGCCCGCCGTTCAGAAGCTGGGCGAGGAGATCGGGATGAACGTGGGCGGCGGGCTGGGTGAGATGGCCGGCCGCCTGCGCACCGATGGTCAGCAGCCCAGCGACGCAACATCGGCCCCCGCCGACAAGGCCGCTTCAGACTGAAGCAGAGACATGAGGCGGCGCCCTGAACGCCGCCCATAACCGCTCGGCTCCACCGGGCTCGCACTACAGAGGAGAGACTCATGACCTTCAAACGCCTCACCCGGCGCGGCCTGCTGCAGGCAACGGGCGCCACGGCCACGGTGCTTGCCTCGCCCGCCATCGTCCGCGCGGCCGAGCCGATCAAGATGGCGGCCATTCTCGACCAGTCTGGCGGGCTCGAGCTGCTGGGGCGGCCCATGCTCGAGGCGACCAAGATGGCGGTCTCGGAGATCAACGCCGCCGGCGGCCTGCTCGACCGGCAGATCGAACTGATCTCCTACGACCCGCAGACGACGATCCAGTTCTACACGCAGTTCGCCACGCAGGCTGCGGCCGGCGATCGCGTCGACGTGGTCCATGCCGGCATCACGTCCGCCTCCCGCGAGGCTATCAGGCCGGTGCTGAACCGGTTCCAGACGCTCTACTTCTACAACACGCTCTATGAGGGCGGCGTCTGCGACTACAACAACTTCTGCACTGGCTCGACGCCGGCTCAGACAGTCGAGAAGCTTGTTCCCTATGCGATGAACAAGTGGGGCAAGAAAGTCTACATCATCGCGGCGGATTATAACTACGGCCACATCACTGCGGACTGGGTTCAGAAATACGTCCGCGACAATGGCGGCGAGAACGTAGCAGTCGAGTTCTTCCCGCTCGACGTGACAAATTTCGGGCCGACCATCAAGAAGATCCAGACGGAGAAGCCAGACTTTGTGATGTCCGCCCTGGTGGGTGCCGCGCACATCTCGTTCTATCGCCAGTACGGCGCGGCCGGCGTGAACAAGGAGATCCCGCTCGCGTCGACGACCTTCACCCTTGGCGGGGAGCACAAGCTTGTCTCGGCCGAGGAAGGCAACGGCATGATCGTGTCCTTCGCCTATTTCGAGGAGATCGACACGCCCGCGAACAAGAAGTTCGTGGAGGACCTGCGCGCCTTCTCCAGCCAGGACATCGCCTACATCTCCGAGACCACGGCGCGGTCCTACGAGGGCGTCTATCTCTGGGCGGAGGGGGTAAAGAAGGCCGGCACGACGGACCGCGCTGCCGTGATCGAGGCCCTGCGCTCGCCGGTGGCGTTCGACGGGCCTTCGGGCACCGTGACCATCGAGCCCAAGACCAACCACCTGGTGCAGAACGTGGCGATCGCCGAGCTTCAGGATCAGAAGCTCAACGTGCTCGAGACCTTCGAGGCCCAGCCGCCGGCGGATACGCTGCTGGTCTGCGATCTCGATGCCAATCCGAACCAGTCGACCTTCTACTTCGAGAACGGTTTGGCGGCCGCCGGTATCGAGTGATCCCCTGCAGCAGTGGGCGGAAACCGCCCACCCTACGCCTTCACCGGAGTGCCCATGGACCTCTTCCTCGCCCTCGTGCTGCAGATCATCTACGGCATCTCGAACCTCGCCCTCATTGGGCTGGGGCTCGCGATCATCTTCGGCATGATGCGGGTCATCAATCTCGCCCATGGCGAGTTCCTGATGCTCGGCGGGTACACGGTGATCGTTGCCACCAACAACGGCGTGAACATCTGGATCGCGATGTTGATCTGTGCCCCGCTCGTCGTCGGGCTCATCGGCGTGATCGTCGAACGGGTGCTGATCCGCTTTCTCTATGGGCGCATGGTGGACACGCTGCTGGCGACCTGGGGGCTCTCGCTCTTTCTCATCGGGCTCGTCACCACGATCTTCGGGCCGCAGACCACGACGACGATCTCGCCGCCCATTGGCGCCATCCAGATCGGTGACTATGGCTCCTCGGGCTACGAGATGTTCCTCATCGTGGTCACGTTGCTCGCCATCGGCGGGGTCTATGCAGTGCTGCGGCTGACCAAGCTCGGCCTCCTGGCGCGCGGCACCATGCAGAATGCGGACATGGCGGCCTCTCTCGGCGTCTCCACCCCCCGCATCTACATGCTGACCTTCGGGTTCGGCTCCGCCGTGGCGGGGTTGGCCGGCGGGTTGCTGGCGCCCATCACCGGCGTGGTGCCGACCATCGGCGCGATCTACATCGCCAAGGCCTTCATCACAGTCATCTCCGGCGGGGCGGCGATCCTTGCCGGCACCGTCTCGGCGGCAACGCTGCTCGGCTCGGTGAACGGCATTGTCTCCTGGGCGACCGGGCCCACCCTCGGCGAGGTGGCGCTGCTCCTTACCGCGGTCATCCTCATCCGGCTCATGCCACAGGGCATCACCGGGCGCTTCTTCAGGAAGTCGCTGTGAGCGGGGTGGAAAAGACCCGTCTCGGGATCCTCGGGGCCCTTGCGCTCGCTTTCATGTTCGGCGCGCCCGAGGTGCTGCAGCTCTTCACCATCATCAACCTGACGACGGCCATCGCGCTGGCGCTGCTCGCCCTCAGCCTTGGCCTCATCTGGGGGCATGGCGGCATCCTGTGCTTCGGGCAGACCGCGTTCTTCGGGTTGGGGGCGTATACCTATGCCGTCTGGGCCCAGAACTTCGGAGAGACGACCGGCGCCGTGATCGCGGCCATCGTCATGGGTGCCGCCTTCGCGGCGGCTCTCGGCTACTTCATCTTCTACGGCCGGGTTTCTGACGTCTATCTCGGCGCGATCACGCTGGTGGTCACCCTGGTCTTCTTCAATCTCATGCGCCGCACGTCGGGCCCCGAATACAAGATCGGCGATGCGTTGCTGGGCGGCTTTAACGGGACCGCCGCGCCACCCCTGAGCCTGCCCTGGGACCCGGCCGCGATGCTGTTCCCGAACCAGGTCTTCTACGTGGCGATGGGGGCCCTCATCCTCAGTTACTTCGGCTGTGTCTGGCTCACGCGAACGCATTTCGGCAGGGTCTGCGCCGCGATCCGGGAGAACGAGACGAGGGCCGAGCTTCTGGGTTACGACGCGCGGGCCTACAAGCTCGGCCTCTTTGCGGTTGGCGGCGGGCTTGCAGGGCTTGCGGGCGTGCTCATCGCCAACGGCGTTGGGCGCGTCACGCCCGATCTCTTCAACCTGGGCTACGCGGCGCAGGCGATCATTTGGGTCATCGTCGGCGGGCGTGGCACACTGATCGGCCCCATCCTTGCCGCGTTCGGGCTGTTCTACCTCACCGCCTGGCTTGGCCAGCAGGGCACGCTCGACCTCAACATGGTCCTCGGGATCGTCCTTATCCTCTTCGTCCTCCTGCTGCCGCGCGGCGTGGTGCCGGCGGTGATGACGCTGACCAGCACGCGCCTTGGCCGTGGGCGGGACCTGCGCGCGGCGCGGCGGGGCGGTCGTCGCAGGCGCAGCGCCCGGCCCTCGATGGAAGCGGCGGAGTAGCCGATGGCTGAGATCGAAACCCATGCCCGCCCTCGCCGTGAGCGACGCGACCGCACCGCCCGTCGCCGCGAGACGGTGGTGGAGACCCGTGGCCTGACGATGCGCTTCGGCGGGGTGACGGCCAACGAGAATGTCGACTTCGCGCTGGAGGCGGGGGAGCTGCGCTGTCTGATCGGCCCGAACGGCGCCGGCAAGAGCACCTTCTTCAAATGCCTCACAGGTCAGCTCACGCCGACGGAGGGCACGGTGCTGATCCGCGATCTCGACGTGACCGGCGCCAACCCGCATGAGATCGCGGGCCTCGGCGTCGGCATCAAGACACAGGTGCCCAACGTCTTCGACGGGCTGAGCGTGCAGGAGAGCGTGTGGCTGGCCGCCCGCCGTGCCCATGGCGCCGCGCGGGCCGACCGGCTGACGGCCGACACGCTCGAGCGCGTCCGGCTCGGCCCCATCCGCAACCAGGCGGTGGGTAGCCTCGCCCATGGTCAGCGCCAGTGGGTCGAACTCGGGATGGTGATGGCGGCCGAACCGTGGCTCGTCCTGCTCGACGAACCGGCCGCCGGCATGAACGACGAAGA
>JBCBHB010000185.1:0-5781 GCA_038526025.1 Pseudomonadota bacterium | reverse complement strand
CTCGCCGAGCGCGAAGCGGCAGAAGCGGCGGATCGCGGAGAGCCGGCGCGCCCGCGTGGCGGGGCTCATCCCTTCTTCGGTGAGTGCCGCGAGGTGGGCTTCAACGTCCTCGCGCGTGGCGGTGACGAGGCTCCGTCCGGCGGCGCGGCAATGCGCCGAGAAGGCGAGAAGATCGCGGGCGTAGGCGGCAACGGTGTTGGCCGCCGCCCCGCGCTCGGCCACGGCCGCTTCGAGGAATGCCTCGATCGCCGACCCGTCGCCGCCCGCGTCATCGCTCATTCGGTGTCGGGCGCGGTGATCACGACACGCACAGGTTCCCGCGGCGCCGGCAGCTCGGCGAAAAGGGCGTAGCCCGCCAGCGCCAACGCGCCCAGAAGCGCCAGTCTGAAGAGGTATTTCAAGAGCTTGCCCATCGCCTGCTCGCCCGATGCCTTCGCGCCGCTTCCGCAGTCCGCCAGACCGTCGCCTTGGCGCCCACCCGCTGATCGTTCTCTCGCGCCGCGCGCTCCTCGCGACTTGGCGCCGCCGCGGGCCCCGTGTAAGCCGTAAGGGCCCGGACGTGGAGCCCTGGAGCACGGTCGCCCCGACGGCCTGAGGCTTAGACGGAAAGTGCCGGGCCGGCAATCGCGCGCCGTCCTCGGATGAGACGGCCGTGCGGGACCGGCGCGGGAGACTGGCGGAGAACGGCATGACCACGAGACGGGCGGAGGAGGGCGGGGGGGCCGCGCGCTGCAGCGTCCGTCTCGGGCGCAGCGTGGTGCTCGTCGGCCTGATGGGCGCGGGCAAGACCAGTGTCGGCACGCGGCTCGCCACGGCCCTCGGCGCCCCGTTCAAGGATAGTGACAGCGAGATCGAGGCCGCGGCGGGCATGAGCGTGGCGGATATCTTCCGCCTCCACGGCGAACCCGCGTTCCGCGATGTGGAGCGGAAGGTCATCGCCCGCCTGATCGCGGGGCCGCCGCTTGTGCTGGCGACCGGCGGGGGCGCCTTCATGGATGCGGAGACGCGCGCGCTCATCGGTGCGCAGGCGTGCTCGGTCTGGCTGCGCGCCGATCTCGATACACTCGTGATGCGCACGGCGGGGCGCACCCATCGACCGCTCCTGAACAAGGGCGATCCACGCACCATCCTGGCCGGGCTCATCGAGGCGCGCTATCCCGTCTACGCCGAGGCGACGATCACCGTGGAGAGCCGGGCGCGGCAGACGCATGAGGCCATGGTCAACCGCATCGTCGAGGCGTTGTCGGGCGTCCCGGGGGCGCTCGAGACACCGGCTGAGGGGGACGGGACGCATGGCTGACGATGTGGCGCCGGGCGAGGCGACGCGCGAGACGATCGAGGTCAGCCTCGGTGCGCGCAGCTACGAGATCCGGATCGGCGGCGGACTGATCGCGAACGCGGGCGCCGAGATCGCGCCTCTCCTGCAGCGCCCCTTCACCGTTATCGTGACCGACGAGAACGTGGCGACCCATCACCTCGGCCCGCTGCAGGCGGGGCTTGCCGCCGCCGGTATCGAGAGCGAGGCGGTGATCGTGCCGCCGGGCGAAAGCTCGAAGTCGATGGCGGAGCTTACCCGCGTGATCGACGCGCTTCTCGCCCTCAAGGTCGAGCGGGACGATCTCGTGATCGCCCTAGGCGGCGGCGTGATCGGGGACCTTGCGGGCTTTGCGGCGGCTGTCCTTCGTCGCGGCATCGGCTTTATCCAGGTGCCCACCTCGCTTCTCGCCCAGGTCGACAGCTCCGTGGGCGGCAAGACAGGGGTGAACGCCCCGGCGGGCAAGAACCTGATCGGCGCTTTCCACCAGCCCCGCCTCGTTCTCGCCGACATCGCGGCGCTCGAGACGCTGCCGCCACGTGAGTTCCGTGCCGGTTATGCCGAGGTCGCAAAATACGGTCTGCTCGGCGATGCAGCGTTCTTCGGCTGGCTGGAGGCGAACGGCGCCGCGCTTGCTGCCGGCGACCCGGCGCTGCGGGCCCAGGCCGTGCGCCATTCCTGCGCCATGAAGGCTGCCATCGTCGAACGCGACGAGGAGGAGCGTGGCGAACGCGCGCTCCTGAACCTCGGTCACACTTTCGGGCATGCGCTCGAGGCGGCCACGGGATACTCCGCCCGCCTGCTGCACGGCGAAGGGGTGGCGATCGGCATGGTGCTTGCCTTCGCGGCCTCCGCCCGGCTCGGCCATTGCGCGCAGGAGCTGCCCGGCCGCGTGGCGCAGCATCTTGCGGCGATGGGCCTGCCCACCCGCCTGGCGGACATTCCCGGGGAGCTGCCGGACGCGGACGGCCTGATGGCGCTGATGGCGCAGGACAAGAAGGTCCGCCAGGGCCGCCTCACCTTCATTCTCGCCCGCGCGATCGGCGACGCTTTCGTCACCCGCGATGCCGATCCGGAGGTCATCCGCAAGCTGCTCTCGGAGGAGCTTGCCGCCTGCGCAGCATGAACCGCACCACGGCTGATGGCGCCGGACATGGGCAGAACAACGCAGTTCTGGGGCCGGGCGTGACATCGATGAGGAGAGTGGAGCGGGTGATCGGGATCGAACCGACGACATTCAGCTTGGGAAGCTGACGTTCTACCACTGAACTACACCCGCACAGTGTGTCGCGTGGTACTGCGCCCGCCTGGGTCGGTCAAGTTCTCGGGCGTCTCACGGGGCGGCGGTTGCGCCCCGCTCAGGCCGGGCCTGCCGGTGCATTGCCAAGCGCGCGGAGCTTTCGGGCGTAGGTCCGTGTCTTTCCGCCGGCGTCGAGCCGCTCCAGGAAAGCATGCCCCTCGGGGTCGTCGAACGCCGTCCCGCTCTCGCAATGCAGTTCATAGAGCAGCTCCAGCATCGCGCCCAGATCGCGCGGGACCTCCGCCAGGTCGAACCGAAGGAGACGGGTCATGAGCCTACGCGCGAACGCCGCGTGCTTCTCTGAGATGGCGGCGATCGACCGGAAGCCGCGCACCCAGCGCTTCAGCGGCAAGGTGCCCACGGCGATGAAGGGCCAGGTCTGGGCAGCCAGGGCGTCGGGCGTCAGCTTCTCCTGATCGGCCAGTGCTGCGATGGCTTCAACGGCCATGCCGGTGATCGCGCTGTCGGCCGAGGCGAGGTAGTAGGCCAGCATTGCGGTGGCCATGGGCCCGCAAGACACACCGGGCCGGAACAGGGGCTCGAGATAGGCGAGCGCGAAGTGATCGGTCAGCTTCTGGTCCGTGTCCATGGCGGGGATGGCTTGGGCGAAGAACGGTTCCATCCCGCCGGGCCAGACGATCGACGCCCAGGCGATGTCCTCGAAGGTCCAGCCGCAAGCGTTGGCGCGGTCGAAACGGTTCTCGGACCGAAGATGGAAGGAGCTTGGAAGGAACCGCTGGTTGACAGGCGAAGGGGGCGGCGCGACGTCGACGCGCGTGACGACCCAGAATTACGGCCCGCTGCCCTCGCGCTCGACCCGGAGGGAGAGCGTTGCGGGGGTGCCGGCGCCGGCGACAGGGCCACCCGCAAGCCGCTGGACCTCCTTGTCCGGCGTCTCGGGCGCGCGCGCCGCCCAGGCCGCAACCCAGAGCGAGGCCGCTTTCTCCGGTGCCACCGGCGCGCCGAGGGCGTAGGCAACCGCCCGCTCGGCCTCCGTGTGCGGAGCGAGGCGCGACAGGGCTTCGTCGCGCCCGGTCTGCGCAAGGCGCAGCAGGGCCAGGGAAAGATCCTCTTCGGGCAGGACGGTTCCGGCGGCGCGGAGCGCCTGTAGCCTCTCGACAAGCGCCTGCGGGGCGATCGTCGCGCTTCGATCCGTGGGGAGCGACAGGAGCGGAGCAGACCGCCCATCGCGCACAGCGGCGAGCACCTCGTCGTTCCGACGCAGGAAGACCGCGGCGAAGGAGTGTTGGCTCACACCACGATAGCTCTCCTCCGGGTAGTGGCGTGCGAGGATCGTCTCGATGCGCTCGCCCTCGACGAGGGCAACACCCGTCGCCGCCAGGACCAGGCGCGTGGCGGACTCGCTGCCGCGTTCGAGCAGTTGCCGCGCCCGCTTCGCGATGGGGGAGAGCTTGGCCGGCGCCGCCCGCGCCGCGGCGCCGAAGCGGGCGAGGCCATCGATCGCGCGCTCGACCGCGATGGGATCGCGGCCGCCTTCAAGCACTTCGAGAAAGAGCGCGACAGCCTCGTCCAGTCCCGAAACCGGGGAGACAGGCGCCGCCTCTTCGGGTTCTTCGCGCTGCGCCCCGGGCGCGGGCGTGGGCGCGGGCGCCGTTTCCGGCGCGCTTTCGCCGATCATTGCGGCCAGCCGCGGCCTTAGGGACGGCGCCACGGCGTCGAGATGAGCGGTGAGGGTTTCACTGACGAGCTCGTCCTCGACGCAGCCCAGCCGCTCGATCAAGTCGAGGGCGCGGGTCTGAATGTCGACTGCTTCGTTGATCAGTGCCGTCGCCGCCAGTCGCGCCGCCGCCCGGGCGTGCTCGGGTTCGCGTTTGGCGGCCGAGGCGACCAGGTTCAGCGCTTCCTTCGCCGCTGCCTTCTGGCGCGCCTGCAAGGCCGGCTCGATCTCCGCCAGGAGCATGCCGCCCTCCAGCGCCCCCGCCTTGTCGAGCGTCTTGAGGGCTTTCAGGGCGAACGACACCGTGGGCGGTATAGGGCTAGAAAGAAGCCGCAGATACCGACCGGTGCGGGCGGTCATCTCGTCGATGGACGGCTCGAGTGCCGTGTGAAAGCGCGAATACCAGCCCACGCGGAACTGCCCGAAATCACGCTCCAAGGCGTCGAGGGACGCGTCGAGCAGGCGCGTGCGGTCGAGCTTCCCTTCCCGGCTGAGGCCGATGAGATCGGTGCTCCACTGGTGCTCGACCGGCGTGTATTTGTCGACGGCGGCGAGGCTGAACTCCCCACCGCCTTCGACCTCGAAGAAGCGCCAGATATCGTGGGTCAGGAAGTTCGGCTCCTCCGCGGCAAGCCGCGGGCCGCTCATGGGGGAGTAGTAGGCAACGATGAGCCCGTCGCCCTCCGGTCGCGCACAAAGACCCTCGCGCCAGAGGGGTGCCACGCGCCAGGTGATGTGGGGCGCGTCGTCCACAAAGTCGGCCACGTAGCGGTCGAGCCAGCTCGGCTTCAGCGCGCGCATCACCTCGACGATGTCCAAGCGTTCGGGAAGGCAATGGAACCCGTAGGATTTGAGCTCGGACGGGACCGCTGTCGCCAGCATGGCGATGCGGAGCGCTTCATGGTCCTTGATCTTCGGCATGTCCGCCGGCTTCGAGCCGCTGGAGAACCGAGCGCGCCAGGCGGCCTTCCAAAGCGTCAGGACCTGCTTCGACGCTTTGCGGCGCGCAGGCTCATCGACCTCGGCAAACCGTGCCAGCGCCTTTTCACCGCGCGCGCCGCTGGCGAGCTCGAGTGCTTCATTCTCGGTCATGCGCCGCCTCCATGGCCAGCTCCACGGCCAGGGCATGTTTGCAAGGACCGCGTGCGCCCTTGTGCTTCGCATACCAGGGGCAGGTGCAGGTCAGCTGGCCGGCCTTGATGCGCAACTCATGGACCACCCCGTCCGAGGCGACCGTCGACACCTCGTCGCCAAGCGTAACGGCCCCCGCAGCGAAGAGCTTCCGCGCCGATTTCAGCCGCGGGTTCAGCCGTTCCATCCGATCGAGCCGGAAGGGCAGCACGCGGTGAAAATAGGCGCCGGCGGAGAGGTCGAAGCCGACCAGGCCCTCGGTCGCGACGATTGCGAGGGCCTGTTCCAAGCGGTCGGGCGGAAGGCCCGTGGTGTCGGAAAGGGAGGGTGGCGAGAGCTGGTCCTGCCAAGCGAGCT
>JBCBHB010000184.1:4931-5800 GCA_038526025.1 Pseudomonadota bacterium | reverse complement strand
CCGTGCAGGAGGCGGAGATCGCCTCCCGCGAGGCGGCCGAGAAGCTCCGCATCATGCAGGAGAAGGCGGTGAACGCCGCGCGCATTTCCTCGGACCAGGAGACCCGCGCGCTTGAGATCGCGCGACAGCGGGCCCTCGAAGAGGCAGAGATCGCGAGTGCCGAGGCGACCGAAGCCGCCCGCATCGCCCGCGAGAAGACACTGGCGGCCGAGCGGATCGCCGCCGAGCAGGACACGCGCGCCCGCGAGATCGAAAAGGGCCGGGTCATCGATGCGGCCCAGATCGCGGCTGCCGAGGCCACGTCCATGGAGCGCATCGGGCAGGAGCAGCGGGTCCGTAACCTCGAGATTGAGCGGAACCGCGCCATCGACGAGGCAGAGATTGCCACCCGCGAGGAGGTCGAGAAGGCCCGCATCGCGCAGGAACGCCAGATCGCGCTCGAGCGCATCGAGGCGCAGGAGAGCACCGAGGAGCGCGACGTGGCCCGCCGCAAGGCCATCGAGGCCGCCGAGATTGCGCAAGGTGAGGCCACTGAGGCCGCGCGGATCGCCAAGGAGAAGAAGCTCGCGGCCGAGCGCATCGCCTACGAGCAGGACCTCCGCGAGCGCGAGATCGCCCGCAACCGCGCCGTCGACACCGCCAATATCGGCGCGCAGGAGGTGGTGAACGCCGCCCGGATCGCCGAGGAAGCACGCACCAAGGCCGCCGAGATCGCCAAGGATGCCGAGATCCGCTCCCGCGAGATCGAGCGCAACGAGGCGGTCGAGGCCGCGGAGATCTCCTCCCGCCGGCTGGTCGACCAGCAGCGCATCGAGAAGGAGGCGGAGACCACCGCGGAGAAGATCGCCCGCGACCAGCGCATCCGCGAC
>JBCBHB010000184.1:0-4921 GCA_038526025.1 Pseudomonadota bacterium | reverse complement strand
CATCGAGCGTCTGCTCGGCGAGGATCTTCTCGGCCTCCACGGTCTTGTCGCGACCAGCGCATCCGCGACCTCGAGATCGCCCGCAACAAGGCCATCGATGCCGCCCAGATCGCGGCGGACGAGGCCATCGAGGCGGCCCGCGTGGCACGCGACAAGACCGTGGAGGCCGAGAAGATCCTCGCCGAGCAGACGCTAGACGCGAAGAAGCTCGAACGGCGCAAGGCCCTCGAGCATCTCGAGGTGGCGCGCACCCAGGCCCTTCGCGAGGCGGAGATTGCCGCGCAGGAGGAGGTGGAGCGCTCCCGCATCGCCTCCGAACGCGGGCTCGACGATGCGCGCATCTCGCACCAGACCGAACGGCGCCAGCTGGAGATCGGGCGGGAGAAAGCGGTGGAAGCCGCCGAGATGGAGAAGGCCATCGCCCTCTACCAGAAGTCGCTCGAGGAGAGTGCTGCAGCCGCGGAGGCGGAGCTTGCCCGCGTGAACGCCGCCACAGCCGCCGAGAAGGTCAAGACCGCGCAGGCGACCGAGGAAGCCTCCCGCCGCAAATCCGTCGACCTCACGCTTGCCGAGAAGGCGGCGGAGGAGCTGCGCATTGCTTCGGAGGCCGAGCGCATCCGGGCCGCGGTGGAGGCAGAGGCGCAGAAGCTCATCAACGAAGCCGAGAACATCCTCACCGACGAGGCGCGCCATTCCCTCTTCAAGCGCAAGATGCTCGAGCATGTGGAGGGTATCGTGGCGGCGTCGGCCAAGCCGCTCGAGAAGATCAACGACATCAAAATCATGCAGCTGGGCGGTACCGGCACGCAGGGACTGGACTGGTCTGGCGACGCGTCGGGCGGTGGTGGCGGTGGCGGCCCGAGCCCCAGTCCGACGGACGAGGTGATGAACTCCGCGCTGCGCTACCGCGTACAGGCCCCCTTCGTCGACAGCCTGATGAAGGACATCGGCATCGACGGCTCGAATGTCGCCAAGTCCGACATCTTCCGCTCCGCCTCGGACATGACCCGGGCGACCTCCGAGATCGCCCGCGCACAGGCCGCGAAGGCCAAGGGCAGCGACGAGAAGGGCAAGGCGTAAATGGCCCGCGTCTATGTCTCATCGGTGATCGACGCGCCGGCTGCGAAGGTTTGGGAGCGGGTGCGGGACTTCAACGGCCTGCCACGCTGGCACCCGCGCATTCGCGACAGCCGGATCGAGGACGCGCTGCCCTCGGACAAGGTCGGCTGCATCCGCAACTTCAACCTCCAGAACGGAGACATGATCCGCGAGCAGCTGTTGGGGCTCTCGGACTATGACATGTTCTGCACCTACGCGATCCTCGAGAGCCCGATGCCGCTGGAGGACTACGTGGCCACGCTTCGCCTCACGCCGGTCACGGAAGGGGAGCGCTGCTTCATCGAGTGGTCGGCCGAGTTCTCCTGCGCGCCCGAGGACGAGGCGGGGCTCGTCGACGGCATCGGCACCAACGTCTTCCAGGGCGGCTTCGACGCTTTGAAGCGCCACTTCGGGGGGCGTGTCTGATGGTCCGTGTCCTCCGCAGCACCGTGCTCGAAGCGCCGGTGGAGGCGGTGTGGGACATTCTGCGCGACTTCAACGGGCACGACCGCTGGCACCCTGCGGTGGAGACGAGCGCGATCGAGCGGGGGCGGGCTTCGGACGAGGTGGGCTGCGTGCGGCGCTTCCGGCTCGGCGACGGGTCGGAGCTGCGGGAGCAGCTGCTCACGCTCTCGGATCTCGAGCAGACTTTCAGCTACTGCCTGCTCGACACGCCCGTGCCGCTCTTCAACTACGTCGCCCATGTGCGCCTCGCACCGGTCACGGACGGGGACGCGACGTTCTGGGAGTGGGAGAGCCGGTTCGACACGCCGAAGGGCCGCGAGGGAGAGCTGCGCGACCTGGTGGGCGACGGGATCTATGCCGCGGGCTTCGCGGCCATCCGCGCCGAGATGGGATTGGAGGCCTGAGATGCTGAGCGTCGAGACCCACCCCACGCTCGCCGACGCGGCCCGCGCGATGGGCGATCGCAGGCGCTACATGGGCGGCGGTACGCTGGTGATGCGCGACGCGAACTACGGCGCGCCGGCCTTCGACGCGATCCTGCGCACCACCGATCCGGCGCTCGGGGAGGTTCGGCGGGAGGGTGGCGGGCTCTTCGTCGGCGCAGGCGTCACCATGGCGCGGATCATGGCGGCGCCGGAGCTCTCCTTCCTCGCCCCGGCTGCCCGCGCGGTGGGCGGGCCGGCGGTGCGCAACATGGCCACGCTGGGTGGTAATCTCTTCGCGCCGGCGCCCTATGGCGACCTTGCCACGGCGCTCCTCGCGCTCGATGCGCGCGTGCGCATGGTCGATGGCGGCGAACAGGACATGGAGCGCTTCCTTGCGGGGCGCGACCGTGCGGGGCTGGTCGCCGGTGTCTCGCTCACGCCGCCGGAACGGGATGCCTTCCGGTTTCTGAAGGTGAGCCGGGTTAAGCCGAAGGGCGTCTCCGTTCTCTCCATCGCCGCTTGCCTGCCCCGCCCGGCGGGGCGCATTGCAGGTGCGCGCATCGCCTTCGGCGCCATGGGTCCCACGCCCTTCCGTGCCAAGCGCGCGGAGGCGGCGCTCGAGGGCGCGCGGCTCGACGCCGAGGGGATCGCGCCGGCGCTTGCGGTAGCGACCGAGGGGCTCGCGCCTGCGGACGACGCGATCGCCTCCGCCTGGTACCGACGTGAGGTCGCCCCCGTTCATCTCGGCCGCCTGTTGCTCGAGGGAGAGCCAGCACGATGAGCAAGACACCGGTCACCTTCACGCATAACGGCGCCGAGCAGGCGGTCTTCGTCGACGGGGGTGCGAACCTGCTCGACGTGCTCCGCCGCGGCGTGGGCGACCTCTCGCCGAAATACGGTTGCGGGCAGGGCACCTGCGGGGCCTGCACGGTCCTCATCGACGGCGCGCCGCATCTTGCCTGCCTCGTCCTCGCGGAAGCAGCCGCCGGCCGGCGCATCGAGACCACCGCCGGCCTGCAGGCAGGGCCTGAGCCTCATCCCCTCCAACGGCACTTCATGGAGGGCTTCGCGGCCCAGTGCGGCTACTGCACGCCCGGCATGCTGATGGCCGCGAAGGCGCTGCTCGACGGCAACCCGAACCCGACCCGCGAGCAGGTGATCGAGGCGATCTCCGGCAATCTCTGCCGCTGCACCGGCTACGAGCCCATCGTGGACGCCATCCTCGCCGCCGCGGCGGAGATGCGGGGGAGGGTGGCCTGATGTCCTCCATCGAGTTCCGGAAAGACCTCTTCGCCGATGAGCGGGACGACACGCTCTCCGAGATCGGGCACCCGCGCCTTCGCCAGGACATCCTCGGCCATGTCACGGGCCGCACCCGGTACTATGACGATCACCTGTTCGACGGGCTCCTGCACATGCGCTGCGTGCGCTCGCCCCACCACCACGCGCGCATCCGGCATATCGACACCGCGGCGGCGGAGCGGATGGAGGGCGTGGTGCGGATCGTGCGGCCCACGGATGTGCCGCGGAACCTCAATACCCTCCTCTCCCTCATCGGCTTCGGGCGGGATGACGAGGCGCTGCTGTCGCCCACCAAGGTCGCCTATCGGGGCGAGCCGGTGCTGGCGGTGATCGCAGTTACCGAGCGGGCGGCGCGCGAGGCGGTGGGGGCGGTGCGGGTGGACTGGGAGGTGCTGCCCCATGTGCTCGATGTGGAGGAGGCCATCGCCCCCGGCGCGCCGAGCGTGAACGAGACCTACCCAAACAACACCTTCGACTACCACGAGCGCTACGACCACCAGAAGCTGCGCTTCGGGGACGTCGAAGCAGGCTTCGCGGCGGCGGACCATATCGTCGAGGCCGAGTACCAGATGTCCCCCATCGAGCAGGCGCCGATGGAGACCTGCGGGGCGATCGCCGCGCCCGAGACCAACGACCGCTATGTCTGCCACACGGCGACGCAGGCGCTGTTCTTCTCCCTCGGCACCACGGCGAAGCTGCTCGAGATTGCCTCCTCCCGCCTGCACTTCATCGGCGGCACGGTGGGCGGGGGCTTCGGCGGCAAGGTCGACAGCATCACCGAGCCCATGGCCGTGCTGGGCGCCATGCTCACCGGCCGGCCCGTGAAGTTCATGTGGGACCGGGAGGAGGAGATGCAGGTGGGCGCGCCCCGCGGAGGGGAGCGGTGGCGCATCAAGGACGGGGTGGCGGCGGACGGGCGGATCATCGCGCGGTCCTTCACCGGCTTCTTCGATGCCGGCGCCTATACGCGCCTGTCCTCCTACGCCATCGTGAAGGGTACGGGGCACCTGCCGGGGCCTTATACCATCCCGAACGTTGCCTCGAACGTCTTCTGCGTCTTTACCAATCGCACGCCGGCCACGGCCATGCGAGGCTTCGGCATCACCGGCGTCGACTTCGCGATCGAGTGCCATATGGACCGGGTGGCGGAGGCGGTGGGCATCCACCCTGTCGAGCTCCGCATCCTTAACGCTTATCGCGACGGAGACATGAAGCCCCATCGGCGTGTGGCGAAGAACTGCGCGCTCATCGAATGCTGCCAGGTGGCGGCGGCGAAGGCCGGCATCCGCCTTTCGCCCGAGATGGTGGCGGCGAGCAGCCTGACGGGCGGGGGCGGTGCGCGCGCCGAGATCCCCGAGACAACGACGGACGAGGTAGGCCGGATCGGCGAGCGCCGCCAGCGGGCGGTACTCGCAGCCCCGCTCGAGGGCGCAACCGCGAAGCGTCGCGTTCCTGCCGGCACGCAGGGCAGCAGTGTCGGTGCCGCCGCGCCGCAGCGCGCGGACATGGCGATGGATCCGCGCCGGATCGGCCATCGGGTCGAGGAGGGCGGGTATCAGGCGGTCCCGGGGCAGGCCCGGGACGCATCGCGCCCGGCGGCCCCCGCCGCAGCACCGCCTGCCGCTTCTGCG
>JBCBHB010000183.1:0-5803 GCA_038526025.1 Pseudomonadota bacterium | reverse complement strand
CTGGGGGCCGCCGTTGCGGATGCCGCTGCGGCGAAGGCGCCGCTCGAGATCACGGGCGGGGGCACGCGCACGGGCCTTGGTCGGCCGGTGCAGGCGGAGCGGACCCTCTCGGTCGCGAAGCTCACGGGCATCAAGCTCTACGAGCCGGGAGCGCTGACCTTTGTGGCGGCTGCGGGCACGCCGATGGCGGAGGTGGAGGCGACGCTGGCGGCGGAGGGGCAGCGGCTGCCCTTCGAGCCGATGGACCACCGCACGCTGCTTGGCACCACGGGCGAGCCGACGCTGGGGGGCGCGGTCGCGGTTGCTGCCGCGGGGCCGCGACGCCTCTCCGCCGGGGGATGCCGGGACTCGATGATCGGGGTGCGTTTCGTGAACGGCGAGGGGAAGGCGATCGCGAACGGCGGGCGCGTGATGAAGAACGTCACGGGGTACGATCTGGTGAAGCTGATGGCCGGGCAGTACGGCACCCTGGGCGTACTCACCGAGATCGGCTTCAAGGTGCTGCCCAAGCCCGAGACTGCCGCATGCCTGATGATCGAGGGCCTGGACGACAGCCGCGCCGTAGCTTGCATGGCCGAGGCCGTTGGATCGCCGTACGAGGTTTCCGGGGCCGCGCATCATCAGTTTGGGCCGAACGATATGCCCTTTACAATGATAAGGATCGAAGGTCTGGAGCGTTCCGTCGCCTACCGAACGGCAGCACTTCAACGTCTCTTAGCCACTTATGGCCAAAGCACGACAGAAACCGATCCGGCACGTGTCGAGGCCTCGTGGCTGGAGACGCGAGACCTTAACACCATCGCTTGGATGGAGGGCGCCATGTGGCAGCTTTCCGTTAAGCCAAGCGACGCGCCGGGGATCGTGGCTCGGCTTCGCGAGAAGCGCGATATCACAGCGGTAGTCTTTGACTGGGCGGGGGGACGCGTCTGGCTCCTCACACCCGAGGACGGTGATGCGGGTGCGGCGGCGATCCGGGCGGAGACGCAGGCGCTCGGAGGTCATGCCACGCTAATGCGCGCGAGCCCGGCAACGCGCGCGGCGGTGGATGTGTTCGAGCCGCGCCCGGCGGTGCTGGCGCGCATCGATGCGGGGCTGCGCGCGCGGTTCGACCCGGCGGGCATCCTCAATCCCGGCCGGATGGGCTGAGGCGGGCGCGGGCCGTGGCGGATGCCTATGACTTCTGGGCCAAAAGGCTGCCGAGCGCCGAGCGCGCAGCCGTGGCGGCGTTCTGGGAGGGCTTCGCGCGCCACGCGGCCTTTATCGATGCGATCTTCACGGGCGAGGACCGGTCCGGCACGGCGGACGACGTGGCCGACTGTATGGCGGATGCGCTCGGCCCGCTTTCGGACGGGATCTACTGGGAGTTCGGCCCGCTCGACGAGACCGGGAAGCGCGGGCATTTTCTGGCGCTCACGCCGGAACTCTACCACAGCAAGCGTCCGCTTGCGCGCGCGCTGGTTGCCGCTGCGCCCGACCTGCCGGGCTGGGGCTTTGGCGATGCCCGTCGGCCAATGGCGGCGGATGCCTCCATCCTAGCGAATGTCGCCTCCCGCGCTTTCCGGGACGTGACGCTGCTTGGCGCCGAGGTGCAGGCCGGGGCGCACCGGATGGTCGACGTGACCGGCCTGGGGCCGGACGAGCATGCGGGAGGGCAGGCCGGGCTTCTGTTCTCGCTGGTGATGGGCGAGGCGGTGGAGCGGGACTGGCTGGGCGAGGTCTCCTCGACCCCGGCCAAGGCACCGCGCGCCGCCGGGCTGGCGGGGATGATCGGACGCCGGGCAGCACCGGAGGAAAGCTGGGTGTCGGACTTCGCTGAAGAAGCCCGCGGCCTGGTCGATGCCATGCGTGCCGGCACGCAGACGGCCCCTTTCGCGCCCGTGCGGGGCAGCGTGCCGGAGACGCTCTTCCGCCTCACGCCGGGTGATGGCACCTGGCCGCGGGCGGACCTGGTGACCTATCTGACCACGCGGCCCGACTTCGCCCAGGCGCGCTTCGACGATGCGCCGATTGCGGCGGAACGCTTCTCGACCCGTGGCGAAAGCTTCATTGCGCTGAGGCTCGCCCGCACGCCGGCAGCCCCGCTCGACGACGTGAGCGACCGCGCGGAGATCGCCGATGCGATCGATGCGGACCTCCGCGCCGGTGGGCTCGGCGGCGTGTTCGGCGAGGGGCACGGGCGCGCGCATATCTATGTCGACGCCGCTGTCACCGAGATCCCGAGCGCGATCGGCGTGATCGAGCGCGTGCTCGGCCGGCTCGGCCATAGCGCACCGGCGCATATCCTCTTCGACGAGGCCGGGCTCACCGACCTCGCGCTCCCGCTTGCCAGCCACCAGGCGCTCCACTAGCCGCCCGCAGCCTCGCCCCCACGGCCCCCAGGTCAGACGAAAGACGGAAACGATGCAGACCAGCTTCACCGACGAGCAGCTCAAAGACCCCGGGGTCGCGCGATCGAACGAGATCATCCGATCCTGCGTGCATTGCGGCTTCTGCACGGCCACCTGCCCGTCGTACCAGGTGCTGGGGGACGAGCTCGACAGCCCGCGAGGGCGCATCTACCTCATCAAGGAGATGCTGGAGAACGACCGGCCCGCGGATGAGAAGCTGGTCAAGCACATCGACCGCTGTCTCTCCTGCCTCGCCTGCATGACGACCTGCCCCTCTGGCGTGCACTACATGCATCTCGTCGACCATGCGCGCGAGCACATCGAGAAGACCTATACGCGACCGTGGCACGACCGGGGGCTGCGCTGGATCCTGAAGCTTATCCTGCCCTTCCCCACGCGGTTCAGGCTGGCGATGGCGGGGGCGATGCTCGCCAAGCCCATCGCGAAGTTCGTGCCGGGGCGGATTGGAGCGATGCTGCAGATGGCGCCAGCGCGGATCGAACCGCCGGCCCTGCACGACCGGCCGCAGGTGCATGCTGCCACGGGCGCACGGCGCGGACGGGTCGCGCTGATGACGGGCTGTGCGCAGAAGGCGCTGGATGCGGAGATCAACGGTGCGACGATCCGGCTGCTCACGCGCCATGGCTACGACGTGGTGATCGCCGAAGGCATCGGCTGCTGCGGCGCGCTGAACCACCACATGGGCGACACGGATGGCAGCCATGGCTTCGCGGCGGCCAATATCCGGGCCTGGATGAAGGAGGTGCGGGGCGAGGGCCTCGATGCGGTGATCATCAACACCTCCGGCTGCGGGACAACGGTGAAGGACTACGGCTTCATGTTCCGGCTCGACACGGCGATGGCGGAGGATGCGGCGCATGTCTCGTCGATCACCCGCGACATCTCGGAATTCATGGCGGAGCGGGGGCTCGACGATGCGACCCATGCGCCGCGGCTGAAGATCGCCTACCACGCCGCCTGTTCGCTCCAGCACGGCCAGAAAGTGACCGAAGCGCCGAAGAAGCTGCTGAAGGCTGCCGGGTTCCAGGTTGTGGAGCCGAAGGACCCGCACCTCTGCTGCGGCTCGGCCGGCACGTACAACCTGCTGCAGCCGAAGATCGCGAGCGAGCTCAAGCGGCGGAAGGTGGCGACGCTGGAAGCCAAGACGCCGGAAGTGATCGCCGCGGGCAATATCGGCTGCATGATGCAGATCGGCGGCGGCACGGCCGTACCGGTGGTGCACACGGCGGCGCTGCTCGACTGGGCGACGGGCGGGCCGGTGCCGCAAGCGCTCGAGGGCAAGCTTACGGGCGGCGTTCTCGCGGCGGAGTGATCGGGTGCCTCTTTTCTTTCACAGTATTCGGCTAGCTATCGCACTATGACAGCGTTGACCCGCCTTACCGCCGCCCTCCTTGCCCTGGCGCTTTTGTTGCCGCTGGGCGTGCCTGTGCCGTCCGAGGCGCTGGAGCTCGACCGGCGGCGCATGCTGTCGGCCAAGGAGCACGAGCCCTGGAAGGGCATCGGGCGGGTGAACGTCGCCTCGCGGTCGGAGAAAGGGCATTGCACCGGCACGCTGATCGGCGAGGACCTGGTGGTGACCGCGGCGCACTGCGTCTTCTCGAACGTGTCCGGCCGGCAATACGCGCCGGGGAACGTGACCTTCGTGGCGGGCTGGCGGCTTGGCCAGAAGGTGGCGTACCGGAAGGCGAGCCGGATCGTGGTGCACCCCGGCTACAATCACCTGGCGGAGCTGACGCTCCAGAAGATGGGGACGGATCTGGCGATCATCCTGCTCGAGAGCCCGATCCCCTCCGAGGTGGCCCCGCATTTCCAGTTCGGCCAGCTCAACGAAGGTACCAAGCCCCTGACACTGCTGAGCTATCGGCGGGATCGCGCCCATGCGCTGACGAAGCAGGAGGGCTGCGAGCTGAGCGCGGTGGACGGCCCGCTGATGATGATGCATTGCGACGTGACCTTCGGCGCCTCGGGCTCGCCCGTGTTCGCGCGCATCGGGGGGGAGGACCGGATCGTGGCCGTGATCTCCTCGAAGGGGCGCGACCAGCAGGCCCGCAAGCCGCTTGCCTTCGCGGTGCGCGCGGATCTCGTCATCCCCTCGCTGCTGCCCGGCCTGAACTGAGGGTTTTGTAAGCCGGGGCCCGCCCCCACCCGCGTCAGTTTGTGCCGCAGGTTCATGAACATACCACGAACATTTCAGTTGTGCCCCGGAACCTCACCGTTCCCGCCGAGGCGCATGCCAAGGGCTTGAACCCGGCTGAGGCGCTTCCCAACTCACTGCTATCGAGGCGCCGCAAGGGTCTCGGTGACGACCACGGGTCCGCCCAATGCGGGGGCCCTCAACCATATCGCTTGTGAAGGATATGACGATGCGCACGATCGACCTTACCCCTCTTTATCGCTCGACCGTTGGTTTCGACCGCATGGCGAACATGCTCGACCAGGTCATGGCCGGCGAGAACGCCGCCCCGAGCTATCCGCCCTACAACATCGAGAAGACGGGCGATGACGCCTACCGGATCACCATCGCCGTTGCCGGCTTCGCCGAGGGCGAGCTGAATGCCGAGGTCCGCGACCAGGTGCTCACGGTCACGGCGAAGCGCGCGCAGAAGGCCGATGCGCCAAAGCGCACCTATCTGCATCGCGGCATCGCCGAACGCGGCTTCGAGCGCCGCTTCCAGCTGGCGGACCATGTTCGCGTCAGCGGTGCGGCGCTGGAGAACGGCCTCCTCCATGTGGATCTCGTGCGCGAGATCCCGGAGGCGCTGCGGCCGCGCACCATCGCCATCGCGTCCACGGGCAACGCGCAGCGCACGATCGAAGCCTGACGCGCCGCCGGGCAAGGCCCGGCCCCTCACGATGGACACGACACCCATTGCGCCCGCCCTGCGGGCGCAATTTTCATGTCAGCACGCGCCCTTTAGCGCAAAGGTCCTGCGCCGCAAGCGCCCCTTTCCCTTGACCCCCCCGGGACATGCATGAATATCAACCCCAAGTGGGAGTAGCGGCGCGAGACCGCACGCCAGAGGGGAGGACGCTGTGCTCGACCATGCCGAGACCGCCGATACGTTTCCGAAGCTTCTCGCACTGAATGCCGAGAAACGCGCTGGCCTGGCCGCGAGCCGTGAGAAGCAATACGGCATCTGGCAAAGCTGGACCTGGGCCGAAGTGGCGAAGGAGACGCGGCAGATCGCGCTTGGCCTGCTCTCGCTCGGCTTCGAGCCGGGGGACCGGGTGGCGATCATCGGCTCAAACCGGCCGCATCTCTACTGGTCGATGGTCGCGACGCAGATGGCCGGCGGCGTGCCCGTGCCGATGTACCAGGACGCGGTGGCCGAGGAGATGGTCTACGTCCTCGACCATGCCGAGGCGCGCTTCGTGATCGCCGAGGACCAGGAGCA
>JBCBHB010000182.1:0-5870 GCA_038526025.1 Pseudomonadota bacterium | reverse complement strand
TGAGAGTGATGTTCTCGCGCGTGGCGATGATGTCGCGGTCCCGCTGCACGGCCGCGACGCGGCTCCTCGCCTGGCGCTCGGCAAGGGACTGCGCGACGGCATCGGCGCGGTCCGCGGCCCGCGCCCTGCCGCCGCTCTCCGCCACGCGGTAGGTCGGCGCGCGACGTACCCGTTCCTCGAAGGTCGGTGCCGACCCCGCGGTGCTCACCGATGCTGATGGCGTATCGCTTGTAGCGGCCGCCGCATGGTTCGCCGCCGGCACACCAGCGCGCGGTGCCGGACGGTAGATGACGACACCTTGCCGCTCTGCCACCTGCGCTTCGGCAACGACACGGGATCCGCTCTCGGGCGGTGGCGGGCTGGCGCAGGCGGCGAGACCCAAGACCGCTGCTGCCATTGCCAGGCGGGTATGCGGAGCATGTGCCATCGACTTCCTTGCCTCTCCGAGCCCGCTGCGGCCTGTCCGCGACTTCAGGTGTTCGCTTTTCAGCGCGACGCAAGACTGCGCCGGACACAGCGTCGCGACATCGGCCTACCGTCCCGCGCGCAGGAGACCATCATGACACTGCACAAGCCCGATCTCGCCCAGAGCCTTGCCGCCGTCAGCCGCCCGATCGGCGAAGCGAATGGTCTCCCGAACGCACTCTACACCGATCCGGGCGTGGCGGAGACAGAACGTGCGCAGGTTTTCTTTGCGTCCTGGGCCGCCATCGGGTTCGCGCATGAGGTTGCGGCGCCTGGCGACGTGAAGCCGCTCGAGTTTCTCGGCCAGCCGCTCCTGATGGTGCGGGACCGCGCCGGCGCGCTGCGGGTGTTCCTGAACGTATGCCGCCACCGGGGCATGAAGCTGGTGCATGAGGCGGGCAACCTGCCCCGTGCGATCCGCTGCCCCTACCATTCCTGGTGCTATGAGCTTGACGGTGCGCTGCGCACCACGCCCCATGTTGGCGGCCCGGGGACGAACCGGCATGACAGCATCGACCGCGCGACCCTGGGGCTGATCGAGGTGCGCTCCGCCGAATGGCTCGGCACGGTCTTCGTGAACCTCGACGGCAACGCGCCCGAGTTCGACGTGTACGCAGCCGACGCCAAGGCGCGCTGGGCCGAGTTCTCGCAGGGCTACCACCACAGCGGGGCGGACAGCAGCTTCACGCTTGAGGTGAAGGCCAACTGGAAGCTGGCGGTGGAGAACTACTGCGAGAGCTACCACCTGCCCTGGGTGCACCCGGGCCTGAACAGCTACTCCCGGCTCGAGGACCACTACCACATCGAGGATGGCGGCTTCTCCGGCCAGGGCACCACGGTCTACCGGCCGATGCTGGCGGAGGATGGGCGGCGCTTTCCGGTCATCCCTGGCCTGGCGGACAAGTGGGACGAGGGGGCGGAGTACATCGCGCTCTACCCGAACGTGCTGCTGGGCGTGCACAAGGACCATGCCTTCTCCATCGTGCTCGAACCGTGCGGCGTGGCTGAGACGCAGGAGCACGTGGCGATCCTCTATCCCGACGACGCGGTGATGGGGGATGACTACGCGCCCATGCGCGAGAAGAACGCTGCCATGTGGAAGGAGGTGTTCGAGGAGGACATCTTCGTGGTGGAGGGCATGCAGGCCGGCCGGCACGCGGCAGGCTTCGATGGCGGCCGCTTCTCCCCGGCGATGGATGGGCCCACGCACGCGTTCCACCGCTGGATCGCCTCCCGCCTCGCAGAGAGCTGAGGCGCTGAGGGCACCCGATGTCCGACGATGCGGATAAGGCGACGTTGCCCCTGAGCGCCACGGACCCGAACGAACCGCGGGACTTTGCGGGGGAAGGTGCTACGCGAGATTTTGCGGGCGAGCGCGTCACGGTCGACCCGCAGGGGGCGCGGGCGCTGCTCGATGCGCGGCTGATTGCAGCGCACAGGGCTGGAGACACGCGGCGTCTGGTCTCGCTCTACATCGAGGCTGCGGAAAGCTCTGCGGCGCGGGGGGACGAGGATGCGGCAGCGTTCTACCGGACCCATGCCTATGTCTTTGCGCTGCAATGCGGGCACGAGGCGGCGGATGCGCTTCATGCCAGCCTTAAGGAGGCGGGGCGGGAAGAGTAGCCCCCGCCCCTCAGGTTTCATGCCGCGTTGCGCGCTTCCCAGTCCTTCAGCCGGCGGGCGAGAATGTCGTTCTCCTCGTCTACCGGCACATTGCGCATCGCGCCCTTCACGACATGGGCCTCGCCGGAGAGGCCGTTCGCCATGTCCTCCAGGCACCGCTCGACCTCGCGCCGGGCGCCGAAGGCAGAGGCGGCGGCCATCCAGTTCCAGAACAGCGCCACATGCAGCACCAGCACATGGCCGAGTGCCAGGCTGACGATGGGCAGGCCGAACTCGGCAGCTGCGAGGTTGTAGCCCCAGAACCCGCCGGCGAGCGCACCGTAGAGCGCATAGCCGAAGAGCAGGGCGCAGAGGACACTGGCCGCGCCGGCACCCAGGCCGCCCCGCAGGTTTCCTTCGAGATAGGCGGAAAGGAGCGCCATGTAGCGCCCGCCGAAGACGAAGAAGAGCCCCATCGCGGCAACCACCAGCATTGGCACGAACTGGTACTGTGACCAGAAGGGACGCCCGAACTCGGTATACTCCTGGCTCATCATCGCGGTCATCTCGGGCAGCTTGTAGAGGCCGAAGAAGCGCGAGACCTCGCCGATGGAGACCGCCGCGGCCGCGATGCCGCCGACGATGAGAAAGAGCGCAAGTCCCTGCAGCATCGCGATAATCAGCGTCCACTCGCCGAAGTTGCGCAAGAGCTGAGCGATGCTTTGCGGCCGGCGCGCCGTACCAGCGAAGCGCATGGCCAGGCGTTGCGCGGCGAAGCCGTAGATCACGATGCCGGGCAGCATCAGAAGCCAGCTTACCGGCGCAAGCCAGCCCGGGATCTCGATCCGTTTCGCCCCCATCGCCTCGGCGAGCGACAGGGCGAGAGCCACCGCCTCGGCGTTTGCGGCGGCCAACACGGGCGCCACCTCGGGCTGCGCGGCGATGAAGAGCGTGAGCGCCAGCGGCAGGAGGAACGGCAGAGACATTACGAAAGACGCAGTGCCGACGAGCGGCGACTTGAATACCATACGCGCGAAAGCAGGAAGCGTCGTCATCGGGCAACTCCTCGATCCGCAGCAGTTCTTAAGGGTTGAACGCTGGCGGGGAATTGCGGCTGGCCGTCGACCCGCATCCGCCCATTTCGGGGAACAATCAAGGCGACGGCTTGTCCTCAGCGCATCACCAAGTCCCGATAAGTTCGACTTTGAAGACAATGGGTTAACACTTCGCAAACGTGTGGCCTGTGGTGCGACGTCCCACAACCCTGTCGCATTTCCGACTGCAACCGACGCGAAAAGCGCAAGGGCATTGGACGCTTGCGGCTTTCATGTGGCGGTCAAGCGGAGGAATCGGTTCATGACAGAAACGGCGCGCGTGGTGGTGATCGGCGGCGGGGTCGTCGGATGCTCGGTGCTCTATCATCTTGCAAAGCGGGGCTGGACGGATGTCCTGCTGCTCGAGCGCAAGGAGCTCACGAGTGGCTCGACCTGGCACGCGGCCGGCGGATGCCACACGATCAACGGCGACCCGAACGTGGCGAAGCTGCAACGCTACACCATTGATCTTTATAAGGAAATCGAGGAGCTCTCGGGTCAGTCCACGGGCTTCCACCTCACCGGCGGCGTGATGCTGGCGAGCACCGAGGAGCGCTTCGACTGGATGAAGTCGATGTTCGCCAAGGGCCGCTATCTCGGCATCGAGCAGAAGATGCTGACGCCTGAGGAAGCGCATGAGCTGATGCCGCTGCTCGACCCCGCGCAGTTCGTGGGCGGTGTGTGGACGGCCTATGAGGGGCATCTCGACCCCTCCGGCACCACCTGGGCCTACGCCAAGGCCGCCCGCGCGCTGGGCGCCCGTTACAAGCAACAGACCAAGGTGGAGCGTATTACTCAGACGCCCGAGGGCTGGTGCGTGCATACGGACCAGGGCGACGTGCTCTGCGAGCATGTGGTCAATGCCGGCGGGCTGTGGGCGCGGGAGGTGGGCCGGATGGTCGGCCTCGAGCTGCCGCTCCTGGCGATGGAGCACATGTATCTCCTCACGGAGGACATGCCCGAAGTTGCCGAGGTGAACGAGAAGACCGGCAAGGAGGTCATTCACGCGGTTGATTTCGACGGGGAGCTCTATCTCCGTCAGGAGCGTGGCGGCATGCTCATGGGCACCTACGAGCGGGCGGGCAAGGCCTGGGCGGAGAAGGAAACGTCCTGGGACTTCGGGCACGAGCTTCTGCAGCCGGATATCGACCGGATCACGCCCTCGCTGGAGATCGGCTTCGAGCACTTCCCCGCGTTCCAGAACGCCGGGATCAAGCAGATCATCAACGGCCCCTTCACCTTCGCGCCCGATGGCAACCCGCTGGTCGGGCCCATTCGCGGGCTGCCGGGGTTCTGGTCTGCCTGCGCGGTGATGGCCGGGTTCAGCCAGGGCGGCGGCGTGGGTCTCAGCCTTGCCAACTGGATTGTGGACGGGGACCCGGGCTTCGACGTGTTCGCCATGGACGTGGCGCGCTACGGGGACTGGGCGACGATGGCCTACACCAACCCCAAGGTGAAGGAGAACTACTCCCGCCGCTTCCGCATCAAGTACCCGAACGAGGAGCTGCCGGCGGCGCGCGGTCTCAAGACCACGCCGATCTACGACAAGCTGATCGCCGAGGGCGCACAGATGGGCGATTCGTGGGGACTGGAGGCGCCGCTCTGGTTCGCGCCCAAGGGCGTGGAGGATCAGTTCTCCTGGCGCCGTTCGACCGACCACGAGCATGTGCGCGAAGAGGTCCGCGCGGTGCGCGAGAATGTGGGCCTGATGGAGATCTCGGGCTTCTCCAAGTTCTTCGTGAAGGGCCCCGGCGCGCGGAGCTTCCTCGACACGGTGCTGGCCTGCCGCATCCCGCAGCCCGGGCGCTTGACGCTTGCGCCGATGCTGAAGGAGGACGGCAAGCTGCAAGGGGATCTCTCGCTCGCCTGCCTAGGGCCGGACGAGTTCCTGATGGCTGGCTCGGGCAATGCGGAGGTGTTCTACACCCGCTGGTTCGAGCGCTTCATGCCGACCGATGGCTCCGTTGCCATCGAGCCCATCGGCCTCGGCCTCTGCGGGCTTTCGATTGCCGGGCCGAAGGCGCGGGCGGTGCTGGAGGCGGTGACGCATGAGGATGTGAGCCGCGAAGGCTTCCGCTTCATGGCCGTGCGGCGGATGGATGTGGGCCATGCGCCCTGCATCGTGGGCCGCGTGAGCTTCACCGGCGATCTCGGCTACGAGATCTGGATGCAGCCCGAATACCAGCGCCATGTCTACGACCGGCTGATGGAGGCGGGTGCCGAGCATGGGCTGAAGCTCTTCGGCCTCCGCGCGCTCAACGCCATGCGGCTCGAGAAGAACTGGGGCGGCTGGGGGCGCGAGTTCCGGCCGATCTACGGCCCGCTCGAGGCCGGGCTCGACCGGTTCGTGGCCTATGAGAAGGAAGCCGATTTCGTGGGCAAGGCCGGGGCGCTGGCGGAGCGGGAGACGGGCGGGGCGCTCAGGCTCTGCGGCTTCACGGTCGAGGCGACGGATGCCGACGTGATCGGGGACGAGCCGATCTTCTACGACGGCAGTGTGGTGGGCTGGGTTACCTCCGGCGGCTTCGCGCACAATGCCGGGCTCTCCATGGCGCTCGGCTACGTGCCGAAGGAGCATGCCAACCAAGCGACCGGCTGGGCCATCGAGGTTCTGGGCGAGATGCTGCCGGCGCGGCGGCAGTTCGCGCCTGTGTTCGATGCGAATGCGGAGCGCATGCGCGGCTGAGGCAGATGCGGGTGCGTCATGCT
>JBCBHB010000181.1:0-5921 GCA_038526025.1 Pseudomonadota bacterium | reverse complement strand
ACGATGGCCGATCTCGAACGTTTCGGCCCCCCGAACTCCCGCTGACCCTTCAGGCTCTCGGAGCAATCGGAATCGCGGCTGGTCGCCGCGATGCGGTGTTGTGGTGTCTGCTTCGCGGGCGCTGGGGCGATGCCTGCGGGTGCTCCTCGGGCTCTCATGACGCTTTCGGGCTGGGGAGGCGCCGCAGGGGCGCCTGATCGAGCCTCTCCGGAGCCCCGGGCCCAGTTAAAGGACGCCACCAGCACGGTTCGCGGCACCGCCTGCGGCGGTGGCGGAGCATCCTTGCCCCGATGAGGCCACCGGGGCGCTTCGGCGCCTGTCAGCCGGGGGGCAGGGACTTGGCCTTCAGGCGGTGGACCGTGTGGGTGAAGCTGGCCACCCCGAGGACCGGGATCACGAGGTTCATGATCGGGATGGTGAGCGGGATCGTCATGAGCGCGCCGGCGAGCCAGACCTGGAGGCGGTGGCGCTTTCTGAGGGCGCGAGCATCGCGCGCGGGCATCATGCGGGCCGCGACCGTCTCGAAGAACTCGCGGCCGAGGAGATAGCCGTTTGCCGCGAGGAAGAGGAAGGGGGCGAGCGGCCCGGTGAAGAGCGAGAGGATCAGGACGACGAAGTTGAGGGCGAAGACGATGCCCGCGAGGCGCGCCGCCTCCCCCGCCTGTTCGAAGAGCCCCCGGCCGCTGCTCCGGGTGGGGCCGCCATACCAGCGGGCCTCCACGGCATCGACGATGCGCTCGACGAAGAGGTTCACGAAAACCGCCGAGACGGGGATCATGAGAAAGACGGAGGCGAGCAGGACGGCGACGACGGCGAGGCCGCGCAGGCCGCTGAAGGGGGTGTCGACCTCCCAGCCGAGGAGCGGCAGCATGAAGCTCTCGGGCAGGAAGCCCACGAGGAAGGCGAGGAGCGCCGAGAAGCCGATGAGGAGGCCGATGCTCGCGCCGACGGAGATGAGCAGCACGCCGAGGAAGCGTCGGTCCCCCGCCTGGACGATGGCGCGGCGGAAATCGCCCAGAAGGCCGGTGCTGATGCGCGTGCCGGTGTTCGTATCGGTGCGCTCTCCGGGGGCGGGCGGCTGCGGGGGTGGTTCGGGGGTCAGAGCCATGTGGTGACAGCCTCGATATCGGGGCGGGGGCGATCGGGGGGGACGGCTGTCTCGCGCCCGATATGGATGAAGCCGGCGGCATACTCGCCCGGGCGGGCGCCGAGGGCCTCGAGGAAGGCAGGGTCGCGCGCGAAGGGACCGGTGAGCCAGTTGGCGCCCCAGCCGGCCGCGAGTGCGGCGTTGACGAGGGCGAGGCAGACCGCGCCGGCGGAGAGTGCCTGCTCCCAGTCCGGGATCTTGGGCGAGGGCTTGGGGCTCGCGATGACGGCGACGATGACGCCGCCGAAGGTGAAGTTGCGCACCGCCTTCTCGCCCGCCTCTTCGTCGAGACCGAGCGCCTCGCAGCGCGCCCTCGCGGCTGTGACGAGGCCTGCCATCGCGGCGCGGTCCGCGACGACGAAGCGCCAGGGTTCGAGCTTGCCGTGGTCTGGCGTGCGGGCGGCGAGGGCCAGCAGGTCGCTGAGCGCCGTGCGCGAGGGTGCTGTGTGGTCGAGCGTCTTGGCCGGGCGGGAGCGGCGGGTGGCGAGAAAGTCGAGCACCGCGCGGTTCTCGGCCAGTGGCTTGGGCTGACATGTGGCCGCAGCGCCGACTGCTGCCGGGGCGGTCGCGGGAAGGGGGTCGGTCATCTGTCGCTCTCCAGGGCCGGGTCTCGGGCGGCCAGCACCGGGGCCGTGAGCGCGGAGAGGCGCTGGCGTTGCTGGCCGGTCTCATCGAAATTGGGGGCGGCGAGCCATGTGGTGAAGGCCTCGCGCAGGGCCGGCCACTCCCAATCGACCATCGCGAACCAGGCCGTGTCCCGGTTCCGGCCCTTCACGACGCCGGCCTGGCGGAAGACGCCCTCATAGGAGAAGCCGAAGCGCTGTGCCGCACGGCGGGAGGGGAGGTTGGCGGCATCGCATTTCCATTCGAGCCGGCGGTAGCCCGCGGTGAAGGCCCAATCGGCCATCAGGAAGATGCCTTCGGTGGCGGCGGGCCGCCCGGCGAGATGGCGGGAGAAGTTGAGATGGCCGATCTCGATGGTGCCCGCGTCGGGGGCGATGCGCATGAGGCTGCCGATGCCGACGGGGCCCTCGCCGGTGATGAAGGTGAAGAAGAGCGGGTCAGCGTGGCGAGAGGCTTCACGGATCCAGTCGCGATACCCGTCGGGATCGAAGGGGCCGTAGGGCAGGTAGGCCCAGCGCTCGGCCACATCGTTCGCGGCATGGAGCGCGTCCGCATGGGCGAGGGTCAGCGGCTCCAGCCGGATATGCGCGCCCTCCAGCACCATGCGGCCCGGCGCGGGCGGCGGTGTCCAATCCGCCAGCGGGCGGAGGGTGCTCCCGTTCTCGGACCCCTTGTCAGTTCCTTTGCCAAGCGCCATCACTGCCTCCCCAAACTCGATCCAGTTTCGTCGCCACCGAGAGGTCCCCGTGTTCAACCCGTTCCGTCTTCTCTTCCACCCGCTGATCCTAGGCTCCGGCCTGATGGCGCTGGGGCTGTGGGGCGTCTGGCATGCCTATGCGGTCGGGGTGCCGCAGGAGAGGGCTTATGTCAGGCAAGGGGTTGAGGTCGAGGCCCGCGTCACGGGCAAGGTGGCGGAGCCCTGGCTGCCGGGGATCGAGGTGCCGGTACAGCTCGACGGTTTCATGCCGGTGACGACGCGGATGACCGCCGCCTTCGAGACCGAGGCGGGGCCCGCGGAGGTGACCGCGGAGGTGGCCGAGGGCTATTTCGAGCGCTTCGCGGAGGGCGACCGGGTGCGGGTGCTCTATGTGCCGGGCACGGAGCTCGCCCGTATCATGGATGGTGCGCCGCCGAGCCCGAAGCTCGCCCTGATGGGCTGGGCCATCCTCGCCGCCCTCGGCCTTGGGGCGTTTCTCATCGGCATCCTCGGTCTCTTCCTGTAGGCTTGCTGCCTGGGGGTACCTTTCCGTTCCGGAGCGCCGTTCGGCGGATCTGTGAGCATGCCTGCATGCTCGCGAGGTCGTGTTTTCTTACCTGTCTGTAAGTCCCATCACACATGCACCATGCGACGACACTATATCGTCGCATCCTTTTGCGCTGTATTTGCGAAGTGAAAATAATCACAAAATAAGTTCTAGACGAATCATTTTGAAAAAACCATTTTAATTCTCGCCGCTTATCTCAAATGAGCGGAGTATAAAGGAGGTAATTATGCCTAGAACACTTGCTGTTTCGGGTGTGGATATTGCTGAATGGCCGGGAGTGGCTGTGTGGCGCTGCACCACAAGTGGCGATCGCGACATAACTTCGACGTGGAGCTGGTCCAGTACACCGCACCAGCACTACGAAGTCTTGCGATTGCGTGGCGGTTCGTACTGGGTGCCGGTCTCGACCAATCCGCCGCGGAGCTGGCGCGGCAGCTCCCTGGTGGTGGGCACCACGCCGCAGGGGAGCCAGCCGGTAAACCCAAGCGGGAACGAGTACCGCCCCATCGGGACGTATATCTGGATCCCCGACGGGAGCATTCCCGGGACGCTCACGCCCGGCATCACGAGCAACACGGTGGTGTGCAACGTACCGCCGACCTATCCGCCCGCCGACGACTCTTCCGACGATACTCTCGACACAATTTTGGAGCCTTCCGACATGACCGATCACACCTCTGTTGATGCCATGCTCGATCTCATCATGTCGCCGAAAGCGAGTTCTCAGGACGCCTTTCAGGACTCGGACGGTCTGATCTCGTTCGTGAACCTGTCGAGCTCGTTCGTGCACGACAACCCGGAGTTCCCGGTGGGCCAGGACGTGTGCGATCAGATCTCGAACTTCGTCGCAACGCTGCGCGAGAAGACCTTCGCCGCGATGAAGAGCGGTGCGATCAAGCCCTTGCCCGGCGATGCGGTGCCGACCTCGCAATGGGACCTCTCCGTCACGCATGTGATGTTCAACCTGCTCACGGAGTCCGGCGGGCTGACCAACTTCCGGGTGACGAGCGAGACCTACTCGGTCACGCAGGTGATCCAGGATTTCAGCACGAGCTTCGTGAAGCTGATCTTCGATGCGGCGCTGGTGCCGGAAGCGGTCATCACCGATGTGACGTCCTTCATCCAGGGCGTGGGCAGCTCGCTGCGGGTGAGCTGGGACGACCGGAGCCGGACCTACCAGACCGTGCTGCTGGGCCAGTGCCACGAGGCGGTGCCGATGGACAGTTCGGGCAAGGATTTTCGCTACTTCCCGAAGATCAAGTACTACCACCTCAATATCAGCTCGCATCAGCAGGAATTCACCACGCCCTGCTCGAAGACGAAGAAGATCACGTTCAACTTCAAGTACGACTACTATGTGACGGGTCTGGCGCAGCAGGTGCTGATCAAGGACTCGCCCCTGAACAAGTCCTTCACGGGCTTCCTGAGCAAGGCGCAGGGGGTGAACGCCAAGGATGCGAACAACACGCTGGACTCGATCCTCGACGGGACGACATCGAACGGCATCTCGGCGCCGGGCAGCACGCTGAACGCGTTCGGGGTCAACCTCGCCGAATACCCGGTGGTCGAGATCGACAATGCCGAGCGGGTCGAGCGCATCCTGAACCATGCCTGAGGGCGCACGCCTCGGAGACTGGAAGGGCGGCCCCTGCCGCCCTTTCTGCTTTCCGATCGCGCCCTATCAGTCCTTCGGGATGAGGCGGAGGCCTAGGTCGCGGAGGAGGGCGGGGTCTACCTCGGAGGGGGCGCCCATCATCGGGTCCTCGGCGCGCTGGTTCATGGGGAACATGATCACCTCGCGGATGTTCTCCGCCCCCGCCAGCAGCATCACGATCCGGTCGATACCCGGCGCGATGCCGCCATGAGGCGGGGCGCCGTAGCGGAAGGCGTTGAGCATGCCGCCGAACTTCTCCTCGACCACCTCGGCGCCGTAGCCTGCGATCTCGAACGCCTTGAACATGATCTCGGGCTTGTGGTTCCGGATGGCGCCCGAGGAGAGCTCCACGCCGTTGCAGACGATGTCGTACTGGTAGCCGAGCACGCTGAGCGGATCCGCCGCCGAGAGCGCCTCGAGGCCGCCCTGCGGCATGGAGAAGGGGTTGTGGGAGAAGTCGAGCGTCTTTGTCTCCTCGTCCCACTCATACATCGGAAAGTCGACGATCCAGCAGAAGTCGAACCGGTCCTCTGCCGTGAGGCCGAGTTCGGAGCCGATGACGTTGCGCGCCTTGCCGGCGACATCGACGAAGGCCGAGGGCTTGCCGGCGAGGAAGAAGGCCGCGTCGCCCGCGCCGAGCCCGAGCTGGGTGCGGATGGCCTCGCAGCGTTCCTCCCCGATGTTCTTGGCGAGCGGGCCCGCGCCGACGACCGCGCCGCCTTCCTCGCGCCAGAAGATGTAGCCCATGCCCGGCAGGCCTTCCTTCTGGGCCCAAGAGTTCATCCGGTCGCAGAAGGCGCGGCTGCCGCCGGTGGGGGCGGGGATGGCGCGGATCTCGGTACCGTCCTCCTCCAGGATCTTGGCGAAGATCTTGAAGCCGGAGCCGGCGAAATGCTCGGAGACGACCTGCATCTCGATGGGGTTGCGCAGGTCCGGCTTGTCGGAGCCGTATTTCAGCATAGCTTCGGCGTAAGGGATGCGGGGGAAGACGGGGGTGACCGGGCGGCCGCCGCCGAACTCCTCGAAGAGGCCGCGCATCACGGGCTCGATCGCCTGGAAGACGTCCTCCTGCTCGACGAAGCTCATCTCGATGTCGAGCTGGTAGAACTCGCCGGGCGACCGGTCGGCCCGCGGGTCCTCGTCGCGGAAGCAGGGGGCGATCTGGAAGTAGCGGTCGAAGCCCGCGATCATGCAGAGCTGTTTGAACTGCGGCGGCGCCTGGGGCAGGGCG
>JBCBHB010000180.1:0-5933 GCA_038526025.1 Pseudomonadota bacterium | reverse complement strand
CCGAGGACGGGGTGGCGCGCGAGGCGGAGGCAGTGCTCGCGCCGCTGAAGGAGCGAGTCGCCAAGTTCAAGCAGCCGAAGCGCGTTGTCTTTGTTGATGCCTTGCCGCGAAACGCCATGGGCAAGGTGCAGAAGAAGGATCTGCGGGAGACCTATGCCGACCTCTTCCAGACTGTCTCGTGACCGCTGAGGCCACCGCCGCGGCGCGGGCCGCGCGCATGCGGGCGGCGCTGTTTCTCTCGTTCGGCATCCTCCTTCTCAGCTTCCAGGACAGCTTCGTGAAGTTCATGTCGGGCGAGACGTCGCTCTGGCAGTTTCAGGCGCTGCGTTCGGGCTTCAACCTGCTGATCCTGCTGGCAATGGTCTGGATCGGCGCTGCGTGGGCGCGGCGGAAGGGGCAGGAAGGGGCCGGGCTCGAGCGGCTGCTGCCGAAGCGGGCAGGGCCAGTCGCGCTCCGCACGAGCTTTCTTACGCTCTGTATATTCTGCTACTTCTCCGGCGCGCCTGTACTGACCTTTGCGCAGATGGGCGCGGGGCTCTTCACTTACCCCATCTTCGTCACGCTCCTCTCCGGCGCGGTGCTGCGCGAGCCGGTTGGCCCCCGGCGGATGGGGGCGGCGGTGGCCGGGGCGCTCGGTGCGATGCTGATCCTGCGGCCCTGGGCGGACGGGTTCACGGCCTGGCAGCTCCTGCCGGTGATGGCGGGGCTCCTCTATGCCTGCAACGTGCTGACGCTTCGGCGGGCGTGCCGGGACGAACACCCGATGGCGCTGGCCGCTGCTGTGGCCATGGCGTTCCTCGCCTCGGGCCTGCTGGGCGCCGGCGTTCTCAGCGCCTTCCCGGTCGAGAACCCGCCGGAGCGGCTGGAGTGGATCGCGGTGGGCTGGCCGGAGGTGACCGCCATCGCCGTCGGCTTCTCGGTGATCGCGAGCTTCTGCAACCTCTTCGGCAACATCGCGCTCAGCCGCGCCTACCAGATTGCGGAGCCTTCCTGGCTGGCACCGTTCGACTACACCTATCTCGCCTATGTGGTGCTCTGGAGCTTCGTGCTGTTCGGCGAGCTTCCGGACGGGCTGAGCCTCCTCGGCCTCGCGCTGATCGCGGCCGCCGGTATCGTTACGGCGCTGCGCGAGGGCCTGCGCCAGCCGAACCTGAAGAGGCGCGGACCGATCCGGTGAGCATGGGACCGCGCGCTGCGAAGGATGAACAACGGCGGCGGTTAGCGGGTCCCTGAGCGTGACTTGGCGAGGTTGCGCCGGCGGCCGACCGCGAGAGCGCCAAGGAGACCGCCAACCAGCAGCGCACCGGACATAGGGAGCGGCACCTCCGCTGCGCTGGGCGCTACGATCTGCCAGCTGCCGATCGTCAACGGATCGCTGAACATTGATTCAGAGAGCACAATGACATCGCCGCTCGACCCGATGGCACCCAAGTTCTCGGTGTTGAAGGTCAACATTGCCATCCCAGTGAGCGCGTCGTTCGGCGAAAGAAAGACTGCGGAGGCGAACAGGAAATCCAGGTCGCCGCTTCCTTGCGTCACGATACCGGTCACGTCGTTGGCCGCCAGGCTTAGCGTACCGTCGTAGGTGTCGCCTTCACCGTCGTCGGCCCCGTCGAGCGCATCTTCAAGCCGCAAATTCCCCACGTTGAACGGGACAACTCCATCCAGCGATCCGGAACCAGTCACCTTGCCGGTGCTGTCGCTTGTCCGTTCGATCGTGAAGAGCAGAGCGGCATCCGCCGGCTGCAGTGTCGCAACACAGGCGGCGCAGAGAGTGGCAAGCAACAAGCGCATCTGAAGCCCCGGAAACATCCCCTATCATCGCCGCCGAGCGTACGCATTGTGCAAGGCAACATCAAATGCAATCGGCCGATCGTAAGGCGCATCTTCCTGCGTCGGGCGACATCGCATTGAGCATGAGCGGGTCTCGACATACCATCGCTGGAGCAACAGGAGGCTCCCATGTCCCACGTCTTTCCGCGGCATACGAAGGCCCAACTGCCGACCATCGCGGGCGGCGACGGCGCGTATCTGATCGACGAGACGGGCAAGCGCTACCTCGATGCCTGCGGGGGGGCGGCGGTCTCCTGCCTCGGGCATTCGGCACGGCCGGTGCTGGAGGCGGCGAAGGCGCAGCTCGACACCATCGCCTATGCGCATACGAGCTTCTTCACCTCGAAGCCGGCGGAGGCGCTGGCGGATCGGCTGATCGCCAAGGCGCCGGAGGGGATCGAGCGGGTCTATTTCGTGAGCGGCGGCTCGGAAGCGACCGAGGCTGCGATGAAGCTCGCCCGGCAGTACTGGCTCGAGAAGGGCGAGGGGGCGCGCCGGCATGTGATCGCGCGCTGGCAGAGCTACCACGGTAACACCATCGGCTCGCTCTCGGCCTCGGGCAATCGGTGGCGGCGGGGCCAGTTCGAGCCGATGCTCTCGGGCGCGATGCACCATGTGGAGCCCTGCCACTACTGGCGGTTCGCCGAGGAGGGGGTGACGCAGGAGGCCTATGGGCGCCGGGTGGCCGACAGTCTCGATGCGAAGATCCGCGAGCTGGGGCCCGATACCGTGGCGGCGTTCATCGCCGAGCCGGTGGTGGGGGCCACGATGGGTGCCGTTCCGGCGGTGCATGGCTACTGGACGCGCATTCGCGAGATCTGCGACCGGCATGGCATTCTGCTGATCCTCGACGAGGTGATGTGCGGCATGGGGCGCACCGGCAGCCTGTTCGCGTCGGAGAGCGTGGCGGACGGACCGGACGGCATGCCCGAAAGCGTCAGGCCGGACATGATCTGCATCGCCAAGGGCCTTGGGGCGGGCATCCAGCCCATCGGCGCCATGCTCTGCTCGGGCGAGGTGTATCGCACAGTGGAGGCGGGCTCCGGCTTCTTCCAGCACGGGCACACCTATATCGGGCATCCTACCGCCTGTGCGGCTGGGCTAGCGGTGCTCGACGAGATCGAGGGGCGGGACCTTCTTGCGAATGTACGCGAGCGGGGGGCGGAGCTGCAGGCCGCGCTGGAGGCGCGGTTCGGCCAGCATCCGCATGTGGGCGATATTCGCGGGCGCGGGCTCTTCCGCGGGGTAGAGCTGGTGGCCGACCGGAGCACGAAGGCGTGCTTCGACCCAAGACTGGGCGTTGCCGCGAAGCTGAAGAAGGCGGCCTTCGCGAAGGGCCTGATGGTCTACCCGATGGGCGGCACGGTGGACGGGCGGAACGGTGACCATGTGCTCATCGCCCCGCCCTTCATTCTGGAAAGCAGCCAGATCGCGGAGATCACCGAACCGCTGGCCGAGGCGCTCGACAGCGTGCTCGACGAGACGATGGCGGCCTGAGGCGCCTCGTGCCCCGCGGTTAGACCGCGAGGCTGTGACGGGCGACCGAGTTCGGGAGATAGGCGTCGAAATGCGCGGCGATGAGCCGGGCATGGCTGTGCCAGCGGGGCTGGATCTCGAAGCCTTCCGTGCCGTCGAGCCGGCTCAGGGCACCGGCGGGAGCATTATCGATCAACGCTTCGGCCTCGCGCAGCACCGGTGCGGCGAGGTCGCCGTATCGGGCGCTGACGGCGCTGAGGTCCAGAGCGAAGCTGCAGAGGATCTCCGAGATGACCGCAGCGCGGATCTGATCCTCGAGGGTCAACACGCGCCCGCGTGCCGTGGCCAGGCCGCCTGCAACGACAGCGCGTTGATAGCCGGCGGTGCTGGCCTCGTTCTGCACATAGCCGCGGGGGAAATGGCCGATGGCCGAGGCGCCGAGGCCGATCAGCGTGTCCGCCTCGTCCGATGTATAACCTTGGAAGTTGCGGCGCAGACGCTGGGTGCTTGCCGCCTCCGCGAGCGCATCGCCGGGCCGGGCGAAGTGGTCGATCCCGATGGGGACATAGCCGGCCGAGGACATGAGGCGGCGCGCCAGGGCGACCATCTCGCGCCGTTCGGCCAGGCCCGGGAGCACCTCGGGGTCGATCATCGCCTGACGGCGGGAGACGGCGGGGACATGGGCATAGCCGAAGAGCGCCACGCGGTCGGGCTCAAGCGCCAGCACACCGCCGATGGTCGCCGCGAGGCTCTGCGCCGTTTGCGCGGGGAGCCCGTAGACGAGATCGAGGTTCACGCTGGAGATGCCGCGGCGCCGGGCCTCGACGACCAGGTCCTCGGTCAGCCGACGATCCTGCAAGCGGCCGATGGCGGCCTGTACGGGCTGGGCAAAGTCCTGAACGCCGATCGAGAATCGCGTGACACCCGCTTCGACGAAGGCATCGAGCTTCTCGGCGCTCATGTCCCTCGGATCGAGTTCGACATCGAAGTCAGCCCCGTCGAGAGCGGGGAAGGCGCGGCGGAGAATATGTGCGAGGCGTTTGATATCCTCCGCGCGGAGAATGCTGGGCGACCCGCCGCCCCAGTGCATCTGCGTCATCGCCAGCGGGCCACCGAGCTCGGCGGCCACAGTCTCGATCTCGCGCTCGAGAAAGCCGAGATACCGCGTGACCGGCACGTATTGCCGAGTGCCCTGCGTGCGGCAGGCGCAGAACCAGCAGAGGCTCTGGCAGAAGGGCAGATGAAGGTAGAGCGAGGCGCGCGTGCCCTCCGCCAGCTCGTTCAGCCAGCGACGGTAGATCTCGGGCCCGACATCGGCGTTGAAGTGCGGCGCCGTCGGGTAGCTCGTGTAGCGCGGCACGGCGCGTTCGAGAGCGGACTGGCTGAAGGGTGACTGGCTTTCCATGACGATCTTCTCGCCTAGCGGGAGCCCTCTCCACATTGACCCGGATCAACCAATGCGGCATCGTAGCAACAACCATACCAAAATCGCCTGGGAAGAGATGCCGAAGCTGGCGCGACTTGAGCAAGAAACGCAGCGCTGCGCGACCTGTCCGATCCGGGACCGGGCAGTATGCACCTACGCAAAAGACGACGATCTTCGATCTCTCGAAAGTATCAAGTTTTATCGTAACTATGAGCCCAGTCAGGAAATTCTGGCTGCTGGCGAGAAAATGGATTTTGTTGGATCCGTTGTTGAAGGCGTTGTTTCGCTTTCGAAGACGATGGCGGATGGGCGTCGGCAGATGGTCGGGCTCATGTTTGCCTCGGATTTCATCGGGCGGCCGATGCGCGAGAGCGTGCCCTACGACGTGACAGCTGTGACCGAGGTGCGGCTCTGTCTCTTCAAGCGGGTGCGGTTCGAAGGGGTTCTGCGCTCCTCGCCAGACATTGAGCGGCGGCTGCTGGAGATGATGCTGGACGAGCTCGATGCGGCGCGGGACTGGATGCTGCTGCTCGGGCGCAAGACGGCCCAGGAGAAGATCGCGACCTTCCTGCTGATCCTTGCGCGGCGCGTGACGCTTTCCAAGGGACAGGACGCACAGGATGGCGTGTCGTTCACCTTGCCAATCACGCGTGAGGCGATGGCGGACTATCTGGGCCTGACCATCGAGACCGTGAGCCGGCAGTTCACCACCCTGCGCAAAGAGGGCATCATCGCCCTCGAAGGAACGCGAACCGTGCGCGTGCCTGACTTCCTGGCGCTGCTCGATGCGGCAGGCGAGGATGCGGACGGCGAGATCCTGACCTGACCGCACCACCTGCCCCACACGTCCCGTCACGCGCTTGCGCTCAGGCGTGATTGGGCCTCTCCGCGCTTGCGTGCTTCCTTACGTTGAGGACGCAAGGGAGGCGGACATGCAGAAGAGGCGTGGAGGGCTGGACAGCGCCTGGCCGGCCGGAACGCGCCGGGCCGTACTGACCGGGCTTTCGGGCATGGCCTTGGGCGCGGCACTGCCAGGAGCAGCGCTCGCAGCGACCGATGAGGAGATCGACCGGGCGATCGCCGCGCTCATCGCCCCCTCGCGCGGGCCGATCGGTGTGGCGGAGGCGCAGGCATTCCTGATGGAGAACGCCGGGCTATCGGCGATGCCGGGGCTGGTGCTCGCCCACCGCTTCAGCCC
>JBCBHB010000179.1:0-5956 GCA_038526025.1 Pseudomonadota bacterium | reverse complement strand
CCGGCTCCAGGAACACCCGGTCCTCGTGGCCGGTGATCACCAGGGTCGGCAGGGCGAGGGCGCTGTAGTCGATGTCCCAATCCGTCTCCGACGCGTGGCGCATCAGGTTCATATGGCCATGCTCGGGCGCCAGCGGCGCATAGGGTGTGCCGGTGATGAAACCCGGGCGGGCCTTCGCCGCCTGCTCCTGGTTCACGAGCAGGGGGTAGAGCGCATCGAGGAAGAGGCCCACGCCACCGGCGCCCACGATCTTCGGCATGGCGTCGTTCACCCAGGCGATGCGCGGCCCGATCTCGCGCAGCGTGTTCAGCAGCACGAGACCTTCCGCCCTTGCACCGCCCAGCACGGCCTGCGCGGCGAAGAGCCCGCCGATGGAGAGACCGCAGAGGATGGGTCGCTTAGGCGCCACCTCCGAAAGCAGGCGCTGGAGGTCCTCGACGATCAAGGTTGGCGTCAGCGCCGTGTCCGGGGAGAAGGGCGAATCGTCCTGTCCGCGGAAGTTGTAGCTCAGCGTCCCGAAGCCCTGGGCGCGCAACGCTGGCGCGACCACACCCTCCCAGCTGCCCGTGTTGCCCGTAAGCGCGTTGACGAACACGAAGGTCGGCGCACCCTCGCGGCGTGGCGGGCTGTGAAGGTGAAAGAGCGCGTCGTCCGGTCCGACAGGGAGGAGGGCCATTGGTTTTCCGTCTTGCTCAGGAAGGGATGCGTTGCGCGGCTAGACCTATCCGCCCCGGGCGTAAGGGCAAGGGCCCCTTCGCTGGTTGGAAGGGCGCCTCATGTCGGGCGCGGATGGCGGGCGCAGTTCTCCTTTCTTTTGCCGCAGAGCCTCGCTAACGCACTGGTTGTAGACCTGCATGCATAACGACGCAGGCGCGATGGGATGGGCCTTCGGGAGGCTGCGGTGATGGAGACGGTGCGCACGGTATCGGCGCTGCGCACGCATGTGTCGGCGTGGCGGCGCTCCGGTGAACGCGTGGCGCTGACGCCGACCATGGGGGCCCTCCACGACGCGCATCTGAGCCTCGTCAGGCTCGCGCGGTCGCAGGCGGACCGGGTGGTAGCATCCATCTTCGTGAACCCGACGCAGTTCGGCCCGGGCGAGGACTTCGAGAGCTACCCGCGGGACGAGGCGCGGGATGCCGGGATGCTGGCCGACGCGGGCTGCGATCTGCTCTTCGCGCCAGATGCGTCGGAGATGTATCCCCCCGGTTTCGCCACGGAGGTCCGCGTTCTGGGGCTGACGGATGTGCTCTGCGGTGCGGCGCGCCCCGGGCATTTCGACGGGGTGGCACAGGTGGTGACGAAACTGCTCAACCAGGCATGGGCCGACAGTGCGATCTTCGGCGAGAAAGACTGGCAGCAACTGGCCATCATCCGCCGGCTGGCCCGCGATCTCGACATCTCGACCGAGATCGTCGGTGCACCCATCCTGAGGGAGCAGGACGGGCTGGCGATGTCGTCGCGAAACCGGTATCTCGCCCCCGAAGAACGCGCCGTGGCGGGCACGCTTCACGCGGTGCTCACGGAAGCGGCGGAAAGATCACGCGATGGGTGTCCAGCGGCTGATGCGTCGGCCGATGCAGCGGTGCAGCTTAGAAATGCAGGATTTGGTAGCGTGGATTACATAGAGTTCAGAGATGGTGTGTCGCTTCAGGCGCTCCATCATGTTTCAGGTGAGGATAACGCGCGGGTCTTCGGCGCAGCGCATCTTGGGCGCGCAAGGTTGATCGACAATGTGCCGGTATGGCCGGGAGAAGCGGCATGATTGCTTTGGTTCGACTGATTGACTCGCCGCCTGTTTGGACGTTCCTGTTCGGCGCCGTCGCCTGGCAGATCGCACGGATCAACGCTCCCTTCGGCGATGCGCTCGCGCTGCCTGGCTACGCGATCATGGGCGTGGGCGTCCTGCTCGCGCTCTGGGCCGTCGCCACGCTCATGGCGGCCAACACCACGCCGGTGCCCCGCTCGAAGCCGCGCACCCTGGTGCGCAAGGGCCCGTACCGCTTCAGCCGCAACCCGATCTATCTCGCCGATCTCGTGCTTCTGATTGGCTGGTGCGTGAGTGTCGGGCAGCCGCTGACCCTCCTGCTCGTGCCGCTCCTGGCCCTTCTCCTCGGCAGGCGGTTCATTGCGGAGGAGGAAGAGACGCTCCGCAAGCGGTTCGGCAGTGTCTACCGCACGTGGCGCACCGAGACACCGCGCTGGCTCTGACGCTCGGGGCGGCGCCTACCGCGTGGGTGGCGATGTTGTTGCCAGAACGGTGTCGAACCAGCCAAGCGCGGCCTCCGCCCACCCAGCCGGCACGACATGGCCGCCCGGATGCAGGCGCAGCGCGATCTGGCCTTTGCTGCAGGATGTCCAGTTCCGCTGCCACTCATCGCCCTCGGTGCGTGTCTCGTCCGCCAGCCTGAGCGTGCAGCCCAGGCGATCTCGCAGCATGGCGAGGCTTTCGAACACATCGCCCTGCACGAGCCTGCCGCCGCCGATGAGCCGCCCCTCGAGCGGCACCACGCGGTCGGTCCAGCCATGGGTGTGGTGAATGGCAAGGCCGCTGGCCGGGGCGGGCGCACAGTTCTCGGGCAGGGGCACCCAGTAGGCCCCGGCAACCGGGGCGTAGGCGCGGAAGAGGTCCGGGCGCAGGCAGGCGACGTACCAGACCATGGAGCCGCCGCGGGAGAAGCCGCCAAGCATCACCTTCTCGGGGTCCACACCGCGCCGCGCGGCATCGGCCAGAACCGCCTCGAAGAACGCGATGTCGTCCCGCACATGCGTGCCGCCGTCCCGCACCGCCCAGTCTTTCTGCGTGCGCCCGGCGCGCGGCCGCCCCTCCGGCAGGATGAGCGCCTGGCCGCGTGCCGCCAGTGCCTCTCGCAGTGCTGTACGATTGCGCATATCCGCGGCGGAGGAGGAGCCCCAGCCGTGCAGGAAGAAGAGCGCTGGCACCGGCCCTTCCTCCCCTTCGGGCAGCACCATGCGATAGAACCCGCCCTCCACTGGGCACTCGCCCTCGGCCGTGCCGCAGGCCGAGGCCGCACCAGCCACCAGGGCGAGGGAGAGGCACGCGGTCGCGGCCAGGCGGCGGATGAGCGTGGGCATCGGCAATGTCGGTCCCTCCGGCAGCGGTCGTTCCCAACCATAGAACGACATCGGCGCAGCGTCGCTCACAGCCCTGTCAGCGCCCGTCCCTTTTCACTCCATGACGACGGCTGCCGCGTCCCTATCGGATGATCGTCTCCGGCCCCATGATCGCATGCGGGATCGCGAGGCTGATCCAGGGCACATAGGTCACGAGGATCAGGAACAGCACCAGGATGCCGAGCCAGGGCAGGGCGGCCTTAACCACGTCGAAGACCGGCATCTTCGCCACGCCCGAGGTGACGAAGAGGTTGAGCCCCACGGGCGGCGTGATCATCCCGATCTCCATGTTCACCACCATGATGATGCCGAGATGGATCGGGTCGATCCCAAGCTCGATGGCGATGGGGAAGACCAGCGGCGCGACGATGATGAGGAGCCCCGAAGGCTCCATGAACTGCCCACCGATCAGCAGGATGACGTTCACGATCACCAGGAACATCACGGGGCCAAGGCCGGCCGCCAGCAGGGCCCGCGCGATGTCCTGCGGGATCTGCTCGTCGGTCAGCACATGCTTGAGGATCAGAGCATTGGCGATGATGAACATCAGCATCACCGTCAGCTTGCCGCCCTCCAGCAGCGTCGCCTTCGTGTCCGGGTGCACCCAGGCGGTGAAGACGGCATAGGGCCGCTCACGCAGGGCGCGGGGATAGGCCTCGCCTTCCGTGGCCAGCGGATCCGCGCGCAGGGGCCCCATGTCCTTGTAGACGAAGTTTGCCACGAAGAACGCGTAGACAGCGGCGACGGCGGCAGCTTCCGTCGGGGTGAAGATCGCGGGCGTCAGGCCCGGGATGCCGTAGATCCCGACCATGATGATGATGATCAGGAAGAGGCCCCAGAAGGCATCCCGGAAGCTCTCCCAGATCTCCGCACCGCCGGCGAAGGGCTGTGCCGGCATGTCCTTGATGCGAGCGGCGATGTAGATGCCGATCATCAGCATCAGCCCCGCGATCAGCCCCGGCAGGATACCCGCAAGGAACATCCGGCCGACCGAGGTGTCCGTCGCCGTGGCGTAGACAACCATCACGATGGACGGCGGAATGAGGATGCCGAGCGTGCCGGCGTTACAGATCACGCCCGCGGCAAACTCCTTGGAATAGCCAACCTGCCGCATCGCCCCGATCACGATGGTGCCGATGGCGACCACGGTGGCGGGCGATGAGCCGGAGAGAGCCGCGAACATCATGCAGGCGAAGACACCCGCAATGGCAAGCCCACCGCGCAGGTGCCCCACGCAGGCGATGGCAAAGCGGATGATCCGCCGCGCCACGCCGCCGGTGCTCATGAAGGCGGAGGCGAGGATGAAGAAGGGGATCGCCAGCAGCGTCGCATGCCCGTCGAACGCGTTGAACAGCGTCCCGGCAATGCTCGCCAGCGTCGAGTCCGAGAAGACGTAGAGAAAGATCATCGACGCGAGGCCGAGGCTGATCGCCACCGGCACGCCGAGCATCAGGAAACCGATCACTAGGGCGAAGAGGAGCGCGACTTCCATCTCAGCGTCCCTCCTCGGCGCGAAGCTCGTCCTCGACCTCGTGGGAGACGATCAGTGCGGTGGAGCGGCCGGTCCAGAGCTTCCAGCCTGCCTCCACGAAGCGCAGCAGCAGGAGCAGAGCTCCGAAGGGGAGGATGAAGTACGGTATGAAGCGGGGCATCTTTTCATAGGCCTCGCCCTGATTGATGCTCTTGCCCCATTCGGCCAGGAAGCCCGGCATCGGCACGTCGTTCACCTCGTACCAGATCTGGTCGCGCCAGGTGCCGTCGAACTCCGGCAGGTTGGCGAAGGGCGCCCAGTAGTTCCAGCAGCCGATGAAAAGCAGGATCGCGTAGGCGAGGCAGCAGCTCAGCGCCATGAAGGCCAGCACCTTGCGCCCCTTAGGCGGGAAGACGTTCACCATCACATCAACGCCGAGATGTGCCGTGATCTTCACGCAGTAGGCGGCGCCGAGCAAAACGAGCCAGGCGAACAGGAACACCGTGCTCTCCAGCGCCCAAAGGATGTTCGCGTTGAACACATAGCGCGCGATCACGTTGGCGAAGGTGATCAGCGTCATCGCGCCGAGGATGGCTGCGATGAGCGTCTCCTCGATGTCGTGGATCACACGGCCGGCGGGCGTGCTGGGGCGATACTGGCTCACGATGGGCGCCTTTCGCGAGGACGCATCAGCGGGGCCGGCAGGCGGCACCCGTCATCACAGGTCCGGGGCAGGGAGGGCCGCCGCGCAGAGATGCGCGGCGGCGGGAGGCAGCCTCAGCTCGCGTTGTTCGCAGCCTGCGCCGCGTCGATGTTGTCCTGGCCCACATCGTCCAGGAACTGGTTCCAGACGGGCTTCATCGCTTCCACCCACTTCGCGCGCTGCTCGGGCGTGAGCTGGCGGACTTCCGAACCGGCATCGATCACGGCCTGCTTGGCTTCCGCATTCACCGCCGTCGACTCGGAGTTCCGCGTCTCGGTCACCTCGGCGAGAATGGTCGCGAGCTGGTCACGCACCGGCGCGTCAAGCCCTTCCCACCATTCAGTCGACGTCACCACGAGATAATCGATGATGCCGTGGTTGGTCTCGGTGATCCCGTCCTGCACCTCGAAGAACTTCTGGCCGTAGATGTTCGACCAGGTGTTCTCCTGGCCATCCACAACGCCCTGCTGAAGCGCGCCGTAGACTTCCGAGAACGCCATCTTCTGCGGGTTCGCGTCGAGCGCTTCGAACTGCGCCACAAGCACGTCCGACTGCTGCGTACGGAACTTGAGGCCCGACGCGTCGGACGGATCGATCAGCGGCTTGTTGGCCGACATCTGCTTCATGCCGTTGTGCCAGTAGGCGAG
>JBCBHB010000178.1:0-5995 GCA_038526025.1 Pseudomonadota bacterium | reverse complement strand
AGGAGGCGGATGAGGGCCATCTCAAGCCGCGGCCGCGCCAATTGCCGGCAAGCGCAGATCGACGAAACTGTAGAGCGGCGCCGGCCCGACAAGGTGCATCCGTGCGTTCTCGGACGCTCCGTACCGCTCCAGGGCGGACACGAGACCGTCCTCGCGCCCTTTAGCGACGAGGAGGTCCGCCTTGAGCAGCATGCTCGGATGCTCCGGCGCGCGCAGGACATGATCTTCGATATGGGGTGACAGAAGCGTCAGCAGCGCCTTCTGTTCCGCTCTGCGCAGCCGCTCCAAAGCGTCGCTGACCCGCTGTCCGAGGGCGATCTGCGCGGTCTGCGGCGCGCCGGCAGTGTTGCGCTGATGAGTTGCCGCCGCTCTGAGTGCCGGGTCGTCCGCCAACACGCGTTTGAGCAAGGATTGCTCGTCGACCTCGACGCGCAGGCCGAACTCCTGCTTGCCGTCGAAACGGTCGAGCATCTCAGAGAGGGCCCGGATCTGTGGTTCGAGCGCGTTGATGGCCTCGGCTTCGGACGTTGCGACGGTGCCGAAGCGCATTGGCAAGAGCGTTCCGCTCACGCCAAGATGCTCGAGAAGGGCCGTGTGCGCCTTGAGGTATCGCCGCTTGGGTGGGTACGTCTCTGAGCCTGCAGCGCTGACGATCAAGGTGAAGCGCTCGCCGCGGCACAGCCGGATCGGCGCGTTGTCTATGCCTATGGCCCCGTCTGGCTCGGGCCAGTCCGCCCGGCCGACGGCGTAGCAGTAGCAGCGTGTCTGCTCTGTCATTGACCCGTCCCTTCAAGCTGGGCGATGCGCTTCTCGAGAGCGGCGATCTGCGCATCCTGCGCCCGGGCTATGCTGTTGCCGTTGCCGCCGACGGCCGGCAAAGCGCTGTCGGCGGCAGCCTGTTCTGCAAACGCGCCGCTCAAGGCCGGATCGCGCTGCCACCAATCGATACCCAGCTCCATCGCTTTATCGACGGTGGTGACCAGAAGGCGGATCTTCACACTCAGAAGCTCCACACCGGCGATCGCGACGGTGACGTCGCCCGCGATAACCACGCCTTTGTCGAGCACGCGCTCCAGAATGTCCGCGAGGCTGTCATGCGAAATCGGGCTGCCGATACCACTCATCCGGCACTCCCATCGCAAACGCGATCTTCGCGTCGTCCCTTGCCTGTGCGGGTGAAGCCGCGAAGCGCCCCTGCTGGGTCGAGCATCAGCCGATAGCTCGTGATCAAATCGTTACTGCCGATGCGCGCCCGCTCCTCGACGACGTCGACGCGGACGAGCCAACCGTCCTCGTCGGTGCGTGCCTCGACGATCTGGTCGATCGGAGCGTTGGTGATCATGGCTTTGGCGTCGCGGGCCGCTTCGATGATCCGCGGAAGGTCCAAGGGGCGCTCCGAAGCGCTGCTGTGCTGGCTCGCAGCGCCGGCTCTCTCGGTTTCGCCGTGCGCTCGTTGGACACCCTGCTCTTGAGGCGATGCGTCCGAGCCTTCGCGCTTTGTGCCCGGGAACGTGCTTTCGATGGCGGGCTGCTCGGCCGATGGCGGCTGGTGCTTCAGAGGCGCCGGCGTGGCGCGGCGGGCAGGCGATGTCATCCGGCGCTCCTGTCGGTTCTCTCAGGCGAGCGCGCGAGTGCCGCGGCGATCCGGCCCTGCACCTCGGTCAACGTCGCCGGCTCTCGTGAGAGCGACGGCCGCGTTGCCATATCCGCGCAGGTTTGAACGAAGCGTCGATCGGCCGCATCTACGGCGAGACCGTGGGCCGCAACGACCTTGCCGACCCGGAGCGCGGGGCGAAGCGACCCCGTCTCGCCCGAGAGATCGGCAAGCGCATGCATCGCGCCGACGATTGCAGCAGCCGACGAAGCGTCGATCCCCGTGCGTGTCATGACCACGCCTGCCTCGAATTCGGTGCTCGGTGGCGGGACGGGGAGCGTGACCATACGATCCAGCAGCGCCTCGGGCATCTGTGCCGTGCCACTGTAGTCCGCAGGGTTCGAGGTCAGGACCACGCGAAAATCCTCATGCGCCTGCACGAGCCTCTGCTCCGGCTCCGGACGGGCGAGGGTGACGCAACCCTCCTCGAGCGCCCCGAGAAGGGCGTTGGCTGCTTCCGCGGGCGCCCGGGTGAACTCGTCAAAGACAAAGACAGCGCCTTCGATCATGGCGCGCGTGAGTGGACCATCCTGCCACAGACGCCGACGGTGGCCCTCGGTCTTGACCACGCTGTGCACAAAACGGTCCCGCGTGTGCCGCAGCACTTCACCGGTCTCCCGACCGAGCAAATCGCATGAACGCAGTGCCCGGTCGCCCGCAACGAACACGACCGGCCGCTGATGCCGCCTCGCGAGTTCTAGAGCAAGGGTTGTCTTCCCGGCACCCGCGGGTCCGTGCAGATGTACGGCAAGTCCGGCCGAGAGGTAGGCCTCGGCACGCGCGGCGAGGGAGGCGATCGCAGCATCTTCCAGGAATGGGCGGTCTTGCAGCGGAGGCGTCGCGGTGCGCTCCATCTTCACCGCACCGCCCGACCGCAGCTGACGCTGCACCGTCTTCGGCATTTCGAGCTCCTTCTGGGCCGGCCGACATTCATTCACGTGAGGGCGTAAAGCTGTTCGGTTAGCATGAGGCTAACTGGACGCCACCCGTGCCGCCTTGGGTGGCTGAACAGTGATGTTGTAAGCGATCGGCCTTGCGGCCGCGGGAAGGCGCAGAGCGCAAAGGGCTCGCATGGCTTCCTCGACGGCGGCGGGATCGCTCCCCGCCACGACTGTGACATGCGCCTCGAGGCGTGGTTGCGCACCCTCGCCGCCCAACACCACCTCGGCCGTGTCCGTTGCAGGCAGGCTCTCGAGGAGGGCCGAGACCGCCGCCGGTGCAACGGTCTCGCCCGCCACGGACACTGAGCGATCCTGACGGCCTGCGAGCGCGAACTGGCGTGGCCCCGTCCAGGTCAGTCGGTCCTGGATGGGCAGTTCTGCCCCGCTCTGATCGACAATCGAGCCTGCAGCGCCGAGAGAGAGATGGGGCAGAAGCGTGAAGTTCTCCGCCGCCATCCTGCGGCCGATCCCTCCTGTCTCCGTCGCGCCATAGACATCGCACAGCCCCGCCAGACCGGCCGATCGCGCCTCGGCCCACAACGCAGGTGCTGCGGGTCCGCCTGCAGTGATCCCCCAGACGCCACGCGCTTCTGGAGAGCTTGCGAATGCGGCGTGCCAATGCGGCGGTGTGCCAACCACCACGTCGCCTGGGCGGGCGTTGTTCAGAACGGCACCCGGAGGACGATGGCGTGCATCGATCAGTGGTCGCCTGTGAAGGGCTGGCGCCAGAACGGTGAAGAGAAAGCCATAGATGTGCTGCGGCCTCACGAGACTGACGATGCGGCCCGGGCCCGGCAGCAGGCCTGTTTCTCCAGCTTCGGCGAGGAGAGTCGCGAGCGCGTGCCGGACGCGTTTCGGCGTGCCGGTCGTCCCGGATGTCCGAAACGTAAGCTGCGGCGTCGCAATCGCAAAGCTCCGGACCACGACCTGGGCGATGGCCCCGAAGTCAGGCGCCAGCGTAAGATAGTCCTCGCTACCGATCTCCCGGAGCCCGAAGAACTCCGCGACGCGAGACAGATAGCTGAGCCGGGCGATGCTGTCGAAGCCGGCGCCTGTTTCGTCCAGCGGCGTCGCGGCGTTCCAACCCTCGACCTGGCTGCGGGGCAGCCGACGGCGCTCAGCCGTCTCACGCTCCTCCTGCGCAAGCGCGATGACGAGGCGGAGGATCTGGGCTTCGCTCAGCGGCGCGGACGCGCCCATGGGCGCGTCCGCGGGTGCTGTCATCACGCCGTCTCCAGATCGTGCAGAAGCTCACCGACGAGCGAGCGATACTGACGTCGCGCATCCTCCGCACGGGCGCGAATGGCCATCGCATGGGCGGCGAGGTCCGCCATCGAGAGCCGCGGATCGTCCGGTTCAACCTCGATCCGGATATCGTCGGCAGCGTCGTAGGCTTCGAGACTGTCCATCACGTCCCCGAAGCTGTCGCACTCCCATGCATCGTGCATTTCGGGGTCGGTATCGGTCTTGGTGAACATGTCGATCTTGACGACAAACCCGCCCCCTTCGGCGCGGTAGATGTTGAGTTCGTACCAGAAACGGGCGCCGGGCATGTAGCTCATGGCCATGCAGAGCTCGCTTCCCGCGAAGGCCAGCGGGCGCTGGCCGCGACGAGGCAAGACATGGTTCTCCGTGAGGCCGTCCGCCTGCTGGGAGACCGCGAAATCCGCCGGGATCCGGTCGAGAGCCTTCGGTGATTGGGTCATCATAGAGCGTTTCCTTCCGAAGCGTTTAGAGGCTCGGGCACACGCAGTCGTGCCGCCCTCAGGAGACTTTCATAGTCACCATCGAGAAGAGCCGGACAGATGGTCCGGCGCGCGCTTCGCGCGTCTCGATCGAGGCGTTCGGCCGCCCGTTCTGGCGCCGCATCCGCCGGTTCGAGCGCGATGGCGCTCGACGGCCTGTGTTCTACGATCGCGTCGATGAGGCGTGCCGCGTCCCGCCCCAAGCTTGCGGAGTAGACCGGCCGTAACCCGCTTTCGGGCGCCGGTTCGAAGCTTGCTGCGAAGCCAACCTCGCCGTCTCTCAGGCAGAAGAGCCGTAGGCGATGCAGCCCCATCCCCTCTCGCGCCGTTTCGAGATCGAGCGCAATCCAACCTTCGCCGCGCACCGGGCGCAGACCGTCTCGTCTGAACGTGAGCTGGCCCATGGGCGCGGGCTTGGTCTGCTGCACATCTGGCCGGTGAGGCGGCTTGGAGGGCAACGTCGCTGGACCTTGTGCCTTCTGACGCTCGCCCGGTGCTTCACCCAGGTGGTTCACGCCACGCCGCCAGTCCCCGAAGAGGCGTCGCATCTCTGGAGAGACACGCAGAACGGTCTTTGCCTCAGTCACGGTCTTGCTCAGGCGCGCTTCACGAAGATCCAGCAAGACTGGCCATCGTCCTGGCTCTTGAGGTGAATCTTCACTCTCACGCGCTCCATCTTGTAGTCGAACTCATAGTCGAAGAGCGTATCGATGTGCCCTGCGCGGCGGAACTTCAGGAACTCACCATGGAAGCGCTTTCCCTTTGCACATGGCGCAATGTCATTGAAGAAATTCTGGCCAATGACTTCCTGCGGGTCGCGCTTGGTGATGTAAGCCTCTGCCGCGTTGTACTTCTGGATCGTACCTTTCCGATCGACGAGCACGGCGCCGAACGGCAGGCTTTCCGCGCGATGCGGTTCACGCTGCAGAATGTTGTCGATATCGTTACTACCGAACGGGAGAATTTCCATCGGAGGCGCTCCTTTGCGTGCCCTGATCAGTCCCCGCCATTGGGGCGGTGCTGGTCCTTGAGGAAGGTGTTGTTGCGGGTGAGCGACATTTCATGAATGCGCTCGACCGGTGGCTTGCGATCAAGCACTTCGGCGCGCCCCTCCGGAGCGACCCAGCGGTAGTCGGTACTGCCAATGCTCACGAGGCACTGCGGCACCTTCTCGAAGCGCTCCTCCGCGGCGAAGCGGGCGTCGTCGATGTCGATCTCGTCGGCCTCGCCCATCTCCGTCAGCATCGACAGCTCATCGATCCGACCTTCGGAGCGCAGCTTCTCGGTATCTGCTATGATCTCTGCGGCGGCTTCGAGCACCCACTCCGGATGCGCGCCGCGGACCACGAGGCCGAGCCCGCCGAAGCTGAACTCGTAGCGCTCGCCGTCCTTTGTCAGACGACCTGTCTCTTCCATTCTGACCGGCTCCTGCACATGTTTCCCTTGGCTCCGTGGCAGCCATTCGACGGAGCTGGCGCGACATTGCCCCTCCCTTCCTGAAGATTCGGTTTGCGGCGCCCTGTCGCAGGGCGGTCCGCGCTGCACGCCCGCTCCAATGCCCTCCCGCAGTTAAGGAGGTGGCAATGCCGACATGCCATTACCCCGACCGGTATCGCGGCGAAGTTTCGAGCAAAGGTGCAGTGCATGAACGGTAG
>JBCBHB010000177.1:0-6011 GCA_038526025.1 Pseudomonadota bacterium | reverse complement strand
ATGGCAAAGATCATCAGGAGCCCCGCCGTGAGCGCGATGCAGAGCATGATCCCCACGCTGGCCGCGAGCGCGCTTCTCGGCATTCCCTTCAACTACGCCAACATCATCGTGCTGCCGTTGATGATCGGGATCGGGGTCGACACAGGCATCCATCTCGCCATCCGAGCCAGCCGTGCGGATGGTACGGTGTTCGACACCTCCACGCCGCGCGCCGCGCTGGCGAGTGCGCTCACGACCATTGCGGCCTTCGGCACGCTCGCCCTATCCGATCATCGCGGCACGGCCAGCATGGGGATCATGCTCTGCATCGCGCTCACGGCGGGGCTCCTGATGATCTTTGCCATCACCCCGCGCCTTGCCTCCGGGCCGCGACGCTGACCTTGAGGTCACGTCACCGTCAGCACCCTCTCGCGCCGGAAGACGTGAGTGCTTACGAACAAGGGAAGACCGGCGGCCATCTCACAGGGAGCAGACCCATGCGCCTCGCCCACCTCTTTGCGCCCATCCTCGCCCTCCTGCTTGCGGCGGCACCCGCAGGGGCGGCGGATCCGGCAGCCGCGCGCGCCACGGCCGAGAAGCTGGTGGAGGGCGCTCATGCGGCGCTGAGCGGGGATGAAGGCGCCGCCGCCATCACAGAGCTGAAGGCGACGATTGACGCGGCCTTCGCGTTCGATGTTTGGGAGCGCTTCCTCCTCGGCTCCAACGCCGACAAGCTTTCGGAGGCGGAGCGCGGGGAGTTTCGCGCCCTGTTGCCGGGCTTCCTCGCCCAGCTCTATCGCGACCAGTTCGGCAAGGGCCTCGAAGGCAAGCCCGAGATCCGCGACGTGACCGAGGTGCGCCGCGATCTCATGGTCCGCGCCGCCATCCCGCGATCCAACGGCAAGACCCTGCCGGTGGACTGGCGGATCCGCGACTTCGGGGACCGTGGCCACCTGGTCATCGATGTGATGGTGGGCGGCGCGTCGTTCCTGATCCTCAAGCGCGACGAGTTTACCGCGCTTCTGGAGGGCGGCGGCCCGACCGCGCTGCTGGAGCACATGCGGCAGAATTCCGTCTGATGGAAGTGGGCTGCGGGGCGTGCAAACGGCCCCGTCGCCAGCATGCCGCAGCTGCGGCAAAATGGCTGAAAGCCACGCGCGCCTGTGTGAATTGTCCTTGCCTGCCCGCGTGGCGGTTGGACAGCCTGAAGCACAGTCGCGGGGTCACAGAAGCGCCGCGTCTGAACACGAGCGGTACCGGGAGTTTGGGATGCTGGCAGACGAGGGAGCCATGAGCGCCGACACGCCGCTACGCGTGCTGCTGGCCAATCCGCGTGGGTTCTGCGCCGGGGTGGAGCGCGCGATCGAGACGGTCGAGCGCGCGCTCGCGAAGCATGGCGCCCCCGTCTATGTCCGCCACGAGATCGTGCATAACGCCCGCGTCTGCGACGGGCTGCGTGCGAAGGGCGCGGTCTTTGTCGAAGAGCTCTCTGAAGTGCCCGCCGGTTCCGTTGTCATCTTCTCTGCCCACGGTGTGCCGCGTCGGGTGGAGGAGGAGGCCGCTGCCGGGCATCACGCCGTTATCGATGCCACCTGTCCGCTCGTCGCGAAGGTGCATGGCAGCGCACGGCGCTATGCCGCGGAGGGGCGGGAAGTTATCCTCATCGGCCATCGCGGTCATGTGGAGGTCGAAGGCACCCTGGGCCAGGTCGACGCGCCGCTCCACGTCGTCGCTTCCGTCGAGGAGGTCGCGGCGCTGCAGCTTCCGGCCGATACACCGGTTGCCTACGTGACCCAGACGACCCTCAGCGTGACCGACACGCAGGGCATCATCGCCGCCATACGCGCGCGCTTCTCCGACACGGAAGGGCCCGAGACGCGGGACATCTGCTACGCGACGCAGAACCGTCAGCAGGCGGTGCGCGAGATTGCGCCGGACGTCGAGCTCTTCCTCGTCGTCGGTGCCCGCAACTCGTCCAATTCCAACCGTCTGGTCGAGATCGCGCGCGACGCGGGCGTACCCGCGCGCCTCGTTCCCGCCGCGGAGGAATTCGACCCGGCTTGGCTCGAGGGCATCGCGAGCGTCGGGATCACAGCTGGCGCGTCTGCCCCGCAAGTGATCATCGACGAGTTGATCGAACGCCTCGCAAAGCACCGAACTTTGGACATAGAAGCGCGCCAAGGGGTGCGCGAGAACATCACGTTCAAACTACCCCGTGAAATCGATCACCGCGATCGTGCGCGGCGGGTAGCCGTTTAAGTCAGCAGACCCTAGGTAGTGCGCGAAAACGATCCGAAGGAGCGCCCAGTGTCCATTCCTATCCGCCAGCAGATCCGCGTTGCCTCCTACATTCTCGGCCAGAAGCTGAGAGGGAACAAACGCTATCCGCTCGTGCTGATGCTGGAGCCGCTTTTCAAGTGCAACCTGGCCTGCCCGGGTTGCGGGAAGATCGACTATCCGGAGCTCATCCTCGGCCGGCGCCTGAGCGCGGAGGATTGCTGGAAGGCGGCTGAGGAATGCGGCGCGCCCATGGTGGCAATCCCCGGCGGCGAGCCGCTGATCCACAAGGAAATCGGCGAGATCGTGCGCGGCCTTGTGGAGCGCAAGAAATACGTCTCGCTCTGCACCAACGCGCTCCTGCTCGAGAAGAAACTGCACCTCTTCGAGCCCTCCCCCTACCTCTTCTTCTCGGTCCATCTCGATGGGCTGAAGGAGCATCACGACAAGGCGGTGGACCAGAAGGGCGTGTTCGAGCGCGCCGTGAAGGCGATCAAGGCGGCGCAGGACAAGGGCTTCCGTGTCAACGTCAACGCCACCATCTTCGAGGGCTACCCGGCGGACGAGCTGGCGGATTATCTCGATTACTGCACCCAGATGGGTGTGGGCATCTCGATCTCACCCGGCTTCGCCTATGAGCGCGCGCCCGATCAGGAGCACTTCCTGAACCGCAAGCGCACCAAGGAATTCTTCCGCGAGGTCTTCCGCATTGGCAAGGAGCGCGGCACCCAGAAGAAGTGGACGCTCAGCCACTCCCCCATCTTCCTCGACTTCCTGCTCGGCAACCAGGAGATGCAGTGCACCCCCTGGGGCATGCCGACGCGCAATGTCTTCGGTTGGCAGAAGCCCTGCTACCTGCTCGGTGAGGGCTATGCGAAGACCTACAAGGAACTCATCGAAGAGACCGAGTGGGAGAAGTACGGCACCGGAAACTACGAAAAGTGCGGAGACTGTATGGCCCATTGCGGCTATGAGCCGACGGCCGCCAACATCGCCTTTTCCAACCCGCTCTCCATGCTGAAGCTTGCCTTCAAGGGCCTGCGGACAGAGGGGTCGATGGCGCCTGAGATCGACATGTCGAACGCGCGCGAGGGCGAGGAGCACCACGAGCGCATCGTCTCCGAGGAAATGGCCAAGCTGAAGCGCGAAGCCGCCTGATCGGCGCGGCGGCGCTGAGCGATAGAGAGCCCCGCGCATCATGCGCATTTCCTTCGTTCTGCCTCATGCAGGCACGGCAGGTGGCATCAGAGTTGTCGCGGCATATGCCGAACGGCTCCAGCGGCGCGGCCACGAGATCTTCGTGGTCTCGACGCCCTTCCCTAGCCGTGGCCTGCGCGGGACTGCACGCACCTTGGCGCAAGGGCGGTGGCCGAAACGCCCGCCTGAAGACGCACCCTATCTAGACCCGCTGCCGATCGAACATCGCGTTCTCGAGAGCGTCCGCCCCGTGACGGATGCGGACATGCCCGACGCCGATGCGGTTGTCGCAACTTGGTGGGAAACGGCCTTCGCGGTCGCGGATCTCTCGCCCTCTAAGGGAACGAAATTCCACTTCGTGCAACACCATGAAGTGTTCGAGGATCAGCCGCGCCATCTCGTTGCGGGCAGCTACTACCTGCCGCTCCATCGCATCACCATCACGGAATGGCTTCGGGACACGATGGCTGAGCGCTATGGGGATCTCAATGTCGATCTTGTTCCCAATAGCGTCGACACGTCGGTCTTCAAGGCGGTGGTACGGGGGCGCCGCACGCCACCGACTGTAGGCTTCATCCATTCAGCCACGGCCTTCAAGGACGCTGCGACAGCCTTGGCGGCGATCGCGCAGCTGCGCGAAACCTTGCCGGAGGTGAAGGTACTGGCGTTTGGTCACGACGTCCCAAGCGGAGCGCTCGCCTTGCCCTCGGGGGCCACGTTCATCACATCGCCGACGCAAGCGGAAATACCGGGCCTCTATGCCGCTTGCGACGTTTTCTTGATGACGAGCCGCTGCGAAGGCTTCGGGCTGCCCGTGCTCGAGGCAATGGCCTGCGGGACGCCCGTGGTGGCGACGGCGACGGGGTGCGCGCCCGAGATGCTGGGCGACGGCGAGGCGGGGCGCGTCGTGCCCGTGGGCGATGCATCGGCGGTGGCGGCGGCCGTGATCGAATTGCTGGAGCAGCCGGAAGCGTCATGGCGCGCGATGAGCAGCGCGGCGTCGAAGCGGGTTCGAGACTACACCTGGGACGACGCGACCACGCTCTTCGAAGCTGCACTGCAGCGCCGGCTCTGAACGGGCGGTCGTCGACGCTCGCTTAGCGGGCAGGGCGCACGCTGGCGAGGAGCGCTCTCACGAGCGGTGTCGCCAACTCGCCAAGTGCGCCATGGGCCCGTCTGCTGTCCTGCGCCGCATGTACCAGCGCGGGGAGATCCGTTGGCCGGCGCGCGAGGCCTAGCAGAACATGCCCGATGCGCGGCTTGCCGCTTGGTCCAATCGCGTCGGCGGCGAGGCGGGGCAGGGCGCGGTCATACGCGTCCCCCACGGCCCGCGCGACCACGAAGGGCACGCCGTAGGCGGCAGCGGCGCGCGCCACGCGGTGGCTCTCCATATCCGCCACAGAGGCGCCGGAGGCGACGGCAAGGCTCCGCTTCTCGTCGGCATTGAACACGATGCTCTCGAGCCCCACGAGCCGCGTGGGTGCGGAGAGGGACGGCACACGGTCCTGCGGCTCGAAGGCAACCGGCGCTGTGGACCATTGCCCCCCCTCTTCGCCGACCACGACACGCGGCATCACGAGGTCTCCGCTCTGGTGGCGCGCATCCAGCCCGCCCGCCAGCCCCCAGCTCAGGAGGACGCGAACGCCATCCCGGGCCATTGCCGCCGCTGCATCTTCCGCCGCTGCCGGTCGGGCGCCACTGACGCTGACGGCGATGCGGTTGTCTCCCAGCACATCGGGGCCGAGCGCCTGACGCTCGCTCTCGAGCCCGCATACGATGCCGATTGTCGGTGACGTCATGCCGTGATGTCCCGCGCCCCGTGCCCCGTGCTTCCCCAGGGCGGCGGTGCTGCCCGAGACCTACGCGCTCCGTCGAGGAGCCAGCCCGCAGTCAGATGCCCCAGGCCACTTCACGGTCGTTCGACGCGATCACCCGCTCGTAGCGCCCCATGGCCCAGAGCGGGAAGAACGCCGCGTAGCCGTGATATTTGAGGTAGAACACCTTCGGGAAGCCCGTGCCGGTGAAGTGCGGCTCGTGCCAGCGCGCCCCGTCTTCCTCGCGCGGTGCCTGCGCCAGCCAGTCGATCCCGCGCTTGACTGCCGGGCTGTCGGTCTCACCGGCGGACATCAGGCCCAGCACGGCCCAGGCGGTCTGGCTCGGTGTCGAGGGCTGGTCAAACCCGCGCCCCTGGTCCTCGTAGCTCTCAAGGCTCTCGCCCCAGCCGCCATCGGCGTGCTGTACGGCCTGCAGCCACGCCACGGCGCGGCGGATATAGGGCTGGTCCATATCCTCGCCCGCGCCCTTGAGGGCAACCAGCGCGGACCATGTGCCGTAGATGTAGTTCGCACCCCAGCGGCCGTACCAGGAGCCGTCCGCCTCCTGCTCCGCCTTGATGAACTCGATACCGCGGCGGATGTTGTCCGCGAACTTCTCGGCGTCGACCTGGGCGAGACAGCCCACGCAGCGGGCGCTCACATCCACCGTGGGCGGGTCCAGCAGGGCGCCATGGTCCGCGAAGGGGATGGAGTTTAGGTAGTAGTGCTCGTTCTCGGGGTCGA
>JBCBHB010000176.1:0-5967 GCA_038526025.1 Pseudomonadota bacterium | reverse complement strand
CGGGTGATGACGATCTCGGAGGTGGTGACGCCTGAGCTGCGCCGGCAGGTGCGGGAGGCATGGGGGGTGGAGTGCGTCGATGTCTACAGCGCGCGGGAGTGTGGGCCGATGGCCTTTCAGTGCCCCGATGCGCCGGAGAGCTCGGACACGCCCGGCTACTTCGTGCAGGCCGAACGCGTGATCCTCGAAGTGCTGCGCGAGGACGGCACACCGGCCGAAGCCGGGGAGACGGGGCGTGTCGTCGTGACCGTGCTGCACAACTATGCCCAGCCCATGATCCGTTACGCGGTGGGCGACTATGCCGTGGCAGGCAAGGTCGGCTCCGATGGGCGCTCTCCCTGCGGGCGCGGCCTCCCGCGGCTCGAGGCCGTGCGTGGCCGGGTGCGCAACATGCTGATCGCGGCGGATGGCCGGCGCTTCTGGCCCTCCTTCAAGACCAGTGGGCTCTTCGGCAAGCTGCCCATCCGCCAGCACCAGTTCATCCAGCGCGCGCCGGGGCGGCTGGAGGCCCATCTCGTGGTCTGGCGCCCCTTCGAGCCGGACGAAGAGGCCTACTTCATCCGCCATGTTGGCGAGGCGCTGCCCGGCCCCTGGGAGATCGTGGTCGAGTATCGCGACGAGATCCCCCGCGGACCGGGCGGGAAGTTCGATGACTGCTACGTGGAGTTCAGTTAGCGCCCAGCGGGCCGTGCCGCCGGCCCTGAGGCGCTTAGAGATAGAGCCAGCTTGCGACCAGGAAGAAGGTCAGCACGCCGAAGACATCGTTCGACGTGGTGATGAAGATGCCCGTCGCCACCGCCGGATCGAGGCCCAGCCGGTCGAGGATCACCGGCACGGCGGCGCCTGCGGTACTGGCTAGCGCCGTCACGATCACGAGCGCGGTTGCCGCTGTGAGGGCGAGGCGGAGAGGCGCGTCGATCGGCATCAGGAGCGAGGCGAGAAGCACCAGCACGCTCACCACTGCGCCGACGGCAAGCCCGTTCAGGGCCGCGCCGGCGAGCTCGCGGAGGAGGCGGGGGCCAAGCTCCCGTACGCTCGCATCGCCGCCGGTGAGCGCCTGGACAGTCACCGTGGAGGCCTGGATGCCGGCATTGCCCGCGGTCGCCATGATGACGGGGATGAAGCTGGCCAGCACGGCCGCACGGGCGAGCGCGTCCTCGAACGATGCGATCACGCTGGCCGCGACCGAGGCGCCGACAAGCCCGCCCATGAGCCAGGGCAGCCGGCGCATGACGATCTGGAACGGGCTGTCGCTGTCGGAGCTTTCGGGCGAGACGCCGCCGAGGAGCAGCAGATCTTCCCGCGCCTCAGCCCGGCTGATCTCCGCCAGCTCCGCCGGGGTGACGCAGCCGATGAGATGGCCGCCGCGATCCGTCACGGCCACGACGCGGAGGCGGCGTTCCTCGGCCAGGCGCAGCACGGCCTCGCGGTCCATGTCCTTGTCGACGCTCACCACATCGGCGCGCATGACGTCGCCGATGCGGGTTTCCGGTGGGCAGAGCATGAGGTCGCGAATGCGGAGATAGCCGGTCAGGTGCCCCGCCTCGTCGGTCACGTAGAGCGCGTCGAGCTTCTCGATCTGGTCGGAGCGGCGCTGGATGTCCTCGATCACATCGCCGATCAGCCCGTCCTCCCGGATCGCGAGGAAGCCGCGCCGCATCATCGCGCCGGCGCTCTCGGCCAGGTAGCTGAGGTCCTCGCGCCAGCGCTCGGGCTCGGGGAGGCGGGGGATCACGCGCTCCCGCATCGCCTCGGGCAGGTCGGCGATGAGGCGGAGCGCCCGGTCGTGGTTCAGCCGGCGGGCAAGCTTCACCACCTTGTCCTCGGCCGCATCCTCCATCAGCACCCGGCCAAGGCGCGGGTCGAGTTCGGCCAGGACGCCAAGGCCGAGCTCCTCCGGCAGCCAGCCGATCAGCTTCTTTGCGCGCTTTGTTCTGAGTGCCATGACAAGCCGCATGACGTCTGCTGCCGACCAGTTGTCGAGGGTGTCGAGAACGCGCTGGCGCTCGCCCTGCCGGATCATGTTGGCAAGTGCCGCGGCTGTGGCGGCGTTGCGTTCCGCGCTGTCGGCACTCGCGGTGCGCGCCCAGGTGAGCGGCGCGTCATCCTTTGCGCTCTCGCTCATGCTTCCTCTCGTCAAACCGCGCGACCAGTGGCGACGCAGCGAACGACGGTGTCAACACAAGAGACGATGACGCCCGCCATGCGGCGGCGCCGCTCCGTTTCAGATTTAGACGGCTGCCCGGGCTGTCTTGCCCGTGTTTCAGGTTAGCTTGCGCCCCGCGCAGAAGATGGAGGGCAAAATGGCCAGGCTGCTCGGGATCTCAGGCTCGCTCCGGCGGGAAAGCTTCAACACCAAGCTCGTGCACGAGGCCTTCCGCCAGTATGGCGAGTGCGAGGCGAGCGTGGCGGACCTGAACCTGCCGCTCTTTAACGAGGACGTGGAGGCGGCGGGCATGCCGGCCACGGTGGTGGCGCTGAAGGAGCAGGTGGAGGCGGCGGATGCGCTGGTGATTTCTACGCCCGAGTACAACAAGAACCCGCCGGGTGTGCTGAAGAACGCGCTCGACTGGCTGAGCCGCTTCAGGCCCATGCCGACGGTCGGCAAGCCGACGGTGGTGCTCTCGGCCACGGCGGGCATGGCGGGCGGGCAGCGCTCGCAGTCGGCACTCTACCTCATGCTCGTGCCGTTCAACATCGAGCTTCTGGCCAATCCGGAGGTGTTTGTGGGCGCGGCGCACACGAAGTTCGCCGAAGACGGCACGCTGTCGGACACGGCGACGGCGGAGTTCCTGGGCAAGAAGATGCAGATGCTGCGGGAGCGGCTGGGCGAGTAGGCCTCAGCCCGCGCGCGGATGCGCGGCGGCGACGGCGGCGGCGAGGCTCGCTTCGTCCACCCCGGCATAAACCTGCGTGGTGCTGAGCGCGCGGTGGCCGAGCAGCTTCTGGATGGTCCGCAGGTCCCCGCCCGCGGCGAGGAGCTGGGTGGCGAAGGCGTGGCGGAGCGCATGGGGTGTGGCGGTTTTCGGCATGCCGAGCGCATGGCGCGCCTCTGCCATGGCGGCTGCCACCGTCTCGCGCCGTAGGGGCCCGCCGCGGGTGGCGCGGAAGAGCGGTGCTTCGGGCGTCAGCACATGGGGGCAGAGGCTGCGATAGGTCTCCACCGCCTCGGCAGCGACGGGCAGGACGGGCACCTGTCGGCGGCGGGCACCCTTGCCGATCACTTCCAGTGTCTCGCCGAGGGGGGCCTGCGCGCCGCGGAGGCCCAGGGCTTCGGAGATCCGCAGGCCGGCCGCCCAGAGGAGCGTGAGGACTGCCACGTCCCGCGCCATCTCCCAGGGTCGCCGGTCCCCGCTCCCCACAAAGTCCAGCACCGCGTGGCCTTCTTTGACGCTGACTGGGCGGGGGGCGGAGCGGGCATGCTTGGGCGTGGTGATGGTGAGAAGGGCAGGGCATTGCAGCCCGTGCGCGTCCTCCAGCCAGCCGAAGAAGCCGCGCACTGCCGAAAGGTCGCGGCCGAGCGCGCGGGCGGAGAGGCCGCGCCGTCGCTCCGCCGCCATCCAGGCGCGGAAATCGGTAACGGTGAGCGCCGTGAGGCCCGCGGGTGACGGGGTTTCGCCGGTATGCCGGGCCATGAAGAACAGAAAGCGGCGGAGGGCGGCGCCATAGGCATCGAGCGTGAGGTCGCCCCGGCCTCGGGTGGCGCCCAGATGCTCGAGCCAGCGGCCGATGAGCGCCGCCATCGCGTCCGGCAGGGCCGGCGTGTCGACGGCGCCCGGCATGGTCACGGGCCCGCCGCCTCGAAGGCCGCGAGGTGCTCGGTGGCGAGGCGCGAGACCACGGCTGCGAGGAACCGCAGAAGCTCCGTTCCCTGATCCGGCGAGAAGCGCTCGGGATCCGCGGAGCCGAGGGCGAGGAGGCCGGTCTCGCTGCCGAGGGTGAGCGGCAGCAGCGCTTCGGAGGCGATGTGCTCGCGCGGAAAGAGCGCCTCGGCCTCGGCCGGTGCTTCGCGGAGGAGGATCCCCCCCTCAGCGGGCCGACCCTCGATGCTGAGGTACTGAGCCACGGTGCCGCGCGGCAGGAAGAGAAGCGTGGCGCCCGCGGGGCCGAGGCCCGTTGCCGGCGTCACGGCCGTCACGTCCCCTTCGATGCAGAGGCGTGCGGCTTCGATGCTGACGCGGGCTGGCAGGCTGTCGGCGAGTGCTGCAGCAAAGGAAGGCAGGTCTGCGGCCGCCATCAGGTCCATCACGGCGGCATGCAGCGCACCGGTGGAGGCCACGTTCTCGTAGGCGGCGGCGATGACGGAGCGGTTGGTGTGGACGAGGCGGGAGAGGCGCGCCTCGAGCCGCTCCACCAGCTTGTCGCGCAGGTCCACCACCTTGCGGCTGGGCGGCACGGGTGCGGCGTTCGGCAGGGCCGCGCCGGGATGCGTGGCGCCGATCAGCGCACGCATGACGCGGTCGTCTCCCAGCACCAGTTCTGGATCGGCCATCACGAGGCTGCGGATAAGCTCCCGCTCCTCCTCCGCCAGCCCGTTCTCGGCCGCCGCAACCGCCTCAACCTTCTCGGCGTCAGCATCGGTACCGCCGGTCATCTCGATATCCTTCATGCTGCGCGCCTCACTTCAGAATGGTCTGGCCGGTCTTCGCCCAGTCCGCCAGGAAGGCGGCGAGGCCCTTGTCCGTCAGCGGATGATCGGCGAGCTTCTTCAGAACCGCCGGCGGCAGGGTGGCGACATCGGCGCCGATCTTGGCGGCCTCGGCCACATGGTTCACGCTGCGGATCGAGGCGGCGAGGATCTCGGTCTTGAAGTGGGGGTAGTTGTCGTAGATCTCGCGGATCTCGGCGATCAGCTCCATACCGTCGAGCCCGATATCGTCGAGCCGGCCGATGAAGGGGGAGATGAAGCTGGCCCCCGCCTTGGCGGCAAGGAGCGCCTGGTTGGCCGTGAAGCAGAGCGTGACATTGACCATGCGCCCCTCGTCCGAAAGCGCCTTGCAGGCACGCAGGCCATCCCAGGTCAGCGGCACCTTCACGGCGATGTTGGGGGCGATAGCGGCCAGGTGGCGGCCTTCGGCGAGCATTGCGTCGAACTCGGTCGCGGTGACCTCGGCCGAGACCGGGCCGGGCACGAGGTCGCAAATCTCCTTCGTGACCTCCATGATGTCCCGCCCCGATTTTGCGATGAGGGAGGGGTTGGTGGTGACGCCGTCCACCATGCCGGTGGCGGCCAGCTCGCGGATCTCCGCGATGTCGGCAGTGTCGACGAAGAACTTCATGGGCCTGGTCGCTCCGGGGGTGTTCACAGGGATGGGGGAGCGTAGCCGAGGGGGCGCAGGCCGGCCAATGGCGGGCATGCCCGGTCGCCGCCCGGTCGGGGGCCTCGCGTGAGCGGCGTTGCCGATGGGACTCAGGGCGGCCTCTTTGATGCGGGCGCCGGGGAGGGGCCAGCGGCGCGCGTGGGCGTGGTGGTGCCGATGCCCTTCGACACGCCGCTTGATTATGCGGTGCCGGAGGGCATGGACCTCGCGCCGGGAGATTTCGTGCGTGTGAGCATCGCGGGCCGGTCGAGCCTCGGTGTGGTCTGGGGGCCTGGCGAGGGGCGGTTGCCGCTCGAGAAGCTGAAGCCGGTGGCCGCGCGCCTCGAGGTGCCGCCGATGACCGACCGGATGCGCATGTTCATCGAGCGGGCGGCGGCCTACACGCTGACGCCCATCGGCATGATGCTGCGATTGGCGACGCGGGTGCCGGAGCTCGGCCAGGCCCCCCGCATGCGCCGGGTGCTGGTGCCGGGCGAGGTGGTGCCGGAGCGGATGACGCCGGCGCGCGAGCGTGTGCTCGTCGCGGCACGGGAGGCGCCCGCCGGGCTTGCGGCGACGGAGCTCGCCCGCCGTGCCGAGGTGACCCCTGCCGTCGTGACAGGGCTGCTGAAGGCCGGGGCGTTGGCGGAGCGGCACGAGATCGGAG
>JBCBHB010000175.1:0-6018 GCA_038526025.1 Pseudomonadota bacterium | reverse complement strand
CCTCGGCAAGAACACCGGAGATGACTTTAGGGAAGGCAAGGTGACGATGCCCGTCATTGAAGCCATGGCAGCCGGGAGCGCCGAGGAACGAGCCTTCTGGCAGCGCACCATCGGTGAAGGGAAGCAGGAGCCGGCAGACCTCGATCGGGCCATGGCGCTGGTCGCCTCCAGCGGCGCTCTGGCGACGACACGCACGGCTGCACGCGCTGAAGCTGACCGGGCGATAGAGGCGTTGAACGCCTTCCCGCCCTCGCCAATGCGCCAGGCTCTCTCAGACGTGGCGCAGTTCGTGGTCAGCCGGGAGGCCTAAGCCCTTCTCAGGGCACAGGCTACACTCGATCAACCGTGATTGTGCTGGTCAGGCCGCGTCGCGCTTCCGAAAGCTGACACCCGCGAGCCCGAGCGCACCGAGCAGCATCAAAAAGCTCGCCGGCAAAGGAATCTCAACGCCGTCGAAGCTCTCGAGCACCGACAAACGAAGGCCAGTCGGATTCTGGCCGCTGCCTCCGGCATTCACCACCTCAACCGTGAGCGTGTTCACGCCGATGATGAAGAAGTCGGTGATGGAGTAGTCAGTGAACGCCGAGAAGCCACCGGTCGTCGAAGCGACGAGATTGCCGTTCAGGAACATGTTCGCCGAGTCGTCGGCAGCAAACTGCCCTTCAAGGAAGGCCAAGGACGTATCGGCGTCCGGGGCGATCTCGAAGGTCTGTGTGTAGGTGTAGGTACCGCTCGGCGCGCTGCCATCACCGTCGGTAACGGGACCAATCCAGCGCGAGTTGGCATCATTCGCCAACCAGGGCGGGATCGGGAAACCGTCGGGGGTGATTGCACTGGGGGTGAAGGCGCCAAGCGGCGAACTCGTCACCGACCAGTTGCCATCCAGAGCGCCATCGCCAACCTGCGTGGTGCTGTCGGTCAGGAAACCTGTCCCGAAAACCGGCAGCGTCGCAGCCGATGCGGTCGACGCGGCGCCAACCACGGCCACCGTGAACGCACAGGCGGTCAAAAATTTTGTCGCAATCATCGCGCCCTCGCAAACGTTCGGTTTCTGCGCATCACCCTTGGTCAGATATCCATGCAATTGAGCTAAAGTCCAGTCAAAGCTGCACCGCACACAGAACATTCACGAAGGGGGGCCTTGCGAGGCGAGGCCTCAGTGCGCGCAAGGCGCAGCAGCACACCACCACTCGGGCCGCTCGCGACGCAGCGCATCCGCCAGGGCAAGGGCAGGCTCGCGCGCGGGGTAGATTGCGAAGCATGTGGCGCCGGAGCCGGACATGCGCGCGACCGGGGCACCGGCAAGCGCGTCGAGTACCTCGCCGATCGCGGGGCAGAGCTTGCGCGCCGCCGGTTCGAGGTCGTTGCGCACGGCTCGGAGCCACCCCAGACAGGTCTCGACATCGCTGAGCCCGGCCTCTGGCAGCGGCGGCGTGGGCGCCCCTTCCTTCACCGTCGTCGCTCGGAAAACAGCACGCGTCTCGACTGGCTTCAACGGGTTCACGAGAACGATCCAGAGCGGCGGCAGGACGGGCGCGGGTCGCAGCCGGTCCCCGATCCCCTCCATGATCATGGGCGCCGGCGCACGCAGGCAGACAGGCACATCCGCCCCGAGGCCCAGCGCCAGCGCATCCGGCACGGGGACACCCCAGGCGCGGGCAAGCAGCCGCAAAGCGGCCGCGGCGTCGGACGAGCCGCCGCCGATGCCCGAGGCAACGGGCAAGTTCTTCGAGAGACGCAGTGCGGCCCCCGGCTGCGCGATACCCGCTTGCTCGGCCAGCCGCTCTGCCGCGCGCAGCACGAGGTTATCGCCATCGGTCGGCAGGTCCCAGGCGAAGGGGCCATCGATGCTGAGGGAGAGGCCCGGTCCACGCTCCCATTCGAGCCGGTCCCCAAGTTCGGGGAAGACAACCAGGCTTTCGAGGAGATGGTAGCCATCGTCCCGCAAGCCGCGAAGATGCAGGAAGAGGTTCACCTTGGCGGGCGCCGCCTCGGCCATGGGGCCGGGGGTCACTCCCGGCCGGCGGAACGGCGTGACGTTGGAGGCGGTGTCGTTCATGCCCCGCCTCGTAGCGCGGCCCGCCGGTGCATGCCAGCGGGCCGTGCGCCTTTCCCGAAGCGTTGTGCGGCTTTAGCCCGGGTTCTCTTCGCTGCCAGGGTCACCGCCGATGATCGCGGGCATGCCCGCGGCTGCCTCTTCCTCAAGCACGTCGTCGAGCCCGCGGGAAAGCTTGGCGCGTATCCGCACCTCTTCCTCCTCCTCCGGCTCGAAGCTGAGCGCGCGGCGCCACTGGAAGCGCGCCTCGGTGCGGCGGCCGACCATCCAGAGCGCATCGCCGAAATGGTCGTTGATCACCGGATCCACCGGCCGAAGCTCCACCGCCCGCTCGAGATGGCGCACCGCCTCTTCGAAATCGCCGAGACGGAACAGCACCCAGCCGAGGCTGTCGACTATGTACCCGTCGTCCGGACGCTTGGCGACGGCGGTCTCGATCATCTCCTTGGCGCGATCGATGTTCATCCGGAGCTCGACCCAGGAATAGCCGAGATAGTTCAGCACCTGCGGCTGGTCCGGCTCCATTTCCAGCGCCTGAAGGAAATCCGCCTCCGCCTTCTCCCACTGGTCTGAACGCTCATAGGTGATGCCACGCTGGTAGAAGAGCACCCAGTGGCGCGGCTCGATGGGATCGGTGAGCTGGATGGCCGCGTCATAGGCAACGGAGGCCTCTGCGAACCGACGTTCGCGGCGAAGGATGTCGCCAAGCGCAAGCTGCGCCTCGACCGAGCGCGGGAAGCGTGCCGTCACCTCGCGCATGGCGATCACCGAGGGCTCGACCCGGCCGGCTTCGTGGATGGCGTTGGCCCGCCCGATCTGCGCCTCGAGCGCCTCGGGTGCATTGCGCGGAATGCTCTCATAGGCCGCGATCGCCAGGTCGTACTGCGCATCGCGGACCAGCATCTGCGCCATCAGGATCTTTGCGTCGATGAGGTCGGGGTCGAGATAGGTCGCAAGGCGCGCATAGGCGAGGCCAATGATCCGGTTCTGGCCGCGTGTCAGCAGGCCCGAGATGCCGAACAGCGCCTCGGCAGCGCCGGCAGCCCCCGTGGTCACCATCGGTGCCGGAATGCCGCCGCCCTCGATCTCGGCTAGGAGATCTTCCAGGCGCGCATCGCCCAGCGTTGCGCCAAGGCGGGCCCGGATGAGATCCGCGGCGCCCTTCTGGTCCCCCGTCCGCGCGAGGGAACCCGCCTGCATCAGGGTGAGCCTGTCCGTCGGCTCGCGCAGCCGTTCGGCGGTATCCTCGAAGGCGGCGATCGCGGCCGCATCCGCCCCCAGCGCCGCTTCGAGCAGACCGAGATGGAAGGTGGCCATCATCTCGCCCGCCGCGCCCCCGGTGCCCGCGGCGCGCAGTGCTTCCAGCGCCATCCGCGCGTCATCGGCCTTGTCGAGCGCAAAGGAGGCCCAGGCTTCGATGAGGTAGCTTACGAAGCTGCCCGTCTCGGAATTCTGCTCGGCGATGAGGTCGACGATGCGTTGCGGGTTGTCCGCCTTGAAGGCATCGGCGGCCAGCACGAGAAGCGCGATCTGGCTCTCGGGCCGTTGCTCCACCAGCTTGCGCGATAGGGTAACCGCCGTCTCGACCTGCCCGGCCGCGACCTTGTGCAGGATCGCGCGCTCGAGCAGCACCGCATTGCTCGGGTCCGCCGCCAGCGCGCGGCCGTAGTACTCCGCCGCCGCGCCCACATCGCCGCGCCGCGCCGCCTGCTCGGCCGCGAGATACGGCCCGGCGAGCGGCGCGCCGCCCTGCGCCCGCGCTTCCCCAGCGCCCTGGGCAACGCCAAGCACGAGAAGCGCTGCCACGAGTGCGCCAGTTGCCTTCTTGGGAGCGCCGCTGCGCCCACGCATAAGAAGGTTGGAAAGCCGATCTGCCAAAGTGCGTCTCCCCGATGCCGAGCCCTTGAGCGGCTCGCGATCCTTAGCCGTATCCAAATCGACATAGTCGCGGAAGTCCACGATTGCCCGCCAGGAAGGCGGAAAAGTGGTCGCAGCCGATAAAAATCCCTTCAGTCGAGCGCGGACTGCCGGCGCAACATGCAGTCTCAGGCAGCCTGGGCGAGGAGTTCCGTCATCGCGGGCGCCACCAGGTCCAGCCCGCGCGGGGAGACGAAGGCGCCGATATGGCCCGTTGGCACCTCGAGTTCGCGATAGGCGACGTTCTTGAGGTGGTCCTTCAAGGCGCGACTGCAGGGCGGTGGCACAATATGGTCGTCCCGCGCGTAGATGTTGAGCACGGGACAGGAGATGTTCTCCAGCCGCACCGGCCGACCGTCGAGCGCGAGGCGACCTGTCGCGAGGCGATTCTCCTTGTAGAGACCCACCAGCCATTCTCGCGCGAGGGCGCCTGGCTGATCAGGCCGGTCGGAGAGCCACTTCTCCATGCGCAGGAAGGTGTCTAGTGCGTCGGCGTCGGCGGCGATCTCCATCAGGTCTGCCGTGTACTTCGCCGCCGTTCGCCCCGGGGTGAGGCCGTTGAAGACCGCGGCGGCGAGAGCGCCCGGCACCATGCCGCTATCGTCGAGGAGACGGTCGATGAGGCCTTCCGGCAGGCTGCGCAACCAGAGGTTCAGCTGACCCCGCCCCGGCACCGGAACTTCGGCATCCGCATGGCAGTCGATCGGCGTGACGGCGAGGGCGAGGGCGGCAAGGCGCTCCGGGTAGAGCGCGGCATGCGCCGCGGCGAACACCCCGCCCTGGCAGATGCCGAGCAGCGCGGCCCGTGGCCGTTCTGCGAGTTCCAATGCCGCCTCGAGCGCATCGCCCAGCCGGTGGTCCGCATAGTCCGTCATGTCGCAGTACCGGTCCGCCCGGGTCGGGTTGCCCCAGTCCAGCACGAAGGTGTCGACCCCGGCGGCCAGGAGGCGGCGGACGAGCGAACGGCGCGGTTCGAGGTCGGTCATGCTCTGCCGGCCGACCAGGCCGTGGACGATGAGCAGCGGGCCCAGCCGGCGCTCCGGCGCCCGCGCATCCGCCCGATAGCGCGAGAGCGTGACCTTGCCTTGCTGCCAGACCGTGTCCTTCGGCGTCTCGGCAATTCCCACGCTACGCCGCCGCGCTTCGCCCAGCTTGTCCATCAGCGCGATCATGCGGCGCGTGGCCTCGATCATCGCGCAGGCCGGGCGGGTGCTGGCGCGAAAGGCGCCGGCCCAATCCGGCCCCGCGCCCGAGGCGCCACCGCCGGTCATCGCCCGCCCCCCTCGCCCGGCGCCTCGCGCTGCGCCCGCTTCATGGCGCGCAGCTCACGGCGAAGGGCGTGAAGTTCGGCGTGCACGTCGTCGAGCTCCGCGCGCGTGGGAAGGCCCAGAAACGCCGCCATCCGCTCCGCCCTGGCGCGCAGGCTGGCGCGGAGGGCGAGGCCGGCGTCAAGCAGATCGCGCTGCGCGGCGAGGTAAGCCTCGGAGCTTTGCAGGCGCGCCATCTCGGCATCCGCCGCCTCGCGCCAATGGGCTACCAGCCGGTCCCAGGCCGCTGCATCCCGCGCTTCCGCCGTGCTGCCCGTTGCCTCCGCCAGCGGCCCCGGCGGCTCCGGCGTCCCGTCATCGGCCGCCAGGCGCTCGGCGAAGCGGCGGAAGGCGCGGAGCCAGCCCTCTGCCACCAGCATCCTGAACTGCTCCAGCGCGGCGGCGAAGCGGATCCACTCCCCGCCCTCGCGGATCAGCCGGCGTTCCTCGCCCAGCACATCGGCAAATTCCGGCCCCTCCAGCCAACGCCAGAGATCGGCCATGCCGCCCTCGCCCGCACCGCGCATCCAGCCCGCAGGGTCGAACGGGCTGGCGCCTGGGCTCGAGGCCCTGGCTTCATGTGCCTCGGCCAGTGCTTCCAGGAAACGGCTCCAGGCCTCGAAGGTGGCGCCAGCCTGGGTCCAGGCGCCACGCGCGGCCCGGGCGCCTGCGCCATCGCCATCGCCCGCACCCATGCCGGCCTCGAAGCCCTCGGCCAATGTGGAGAAGGCCCGGGCG
>JBCBHB010000174.1:0-6042 GCA_038526025.1 Pseudomonadota bacterium | reverse complement strand
CCCCGAATAGGCCCTCATCACCTGCCAGTTGCTGACATCGCCCCAGTCCTCGTCCGCTTCCAGAAAGCCCGCCTTGATATCCACCGGCGGGATCGTGTCGGCCGCCGCCAGCGTCTCCTTCAGAAGCGCGGCGCCGGGCCCGTCATAGCGGCCGATGGCGTCCGCCGCGCCCTCGGCCTGCAGGTCCATGGCAAGGGCGGCGTGCACCGCTTCCCAGGGCTCCTCCTCCGCCGGGTCGTCCTCGTCGATGAGGGCGGCGAACAACGCGAAATCGGTATAGGCGCGGGTGGTGACGGGCAGAAGTTCGGCGATCTCGGCCGCCGGCTCGAAATCGGTGGTGCCCACGAAGGGCTCGTCCGTCATCGTCCGCAGCCGCTCGCGCGCCTCGGCCGCCACGCCGGCCGCCGCCTCGCGGCCCGGCCCGGCCGCCATGAGGTTGTACCAGGGGCCCGCCTCGTCCCAGTCCTCGGAGATGTCCTCGAGCGGGTCCTTGTAGGTGTCGCCCATGTTGTCGAGGTCGCGCCCCGTGGAGCGGAAGAGCGAGGCCATGCCAGACTCTTCGTAGTTCAGCCGCGAGCCGAGCCGCGTGTGCTCCTTGGCTTCTGCCGCCAGGAACATGTCGAAATACATCGCCCGGAACACGTCCTCGCCCGGTGCGCCGGTGGCAGGATCCCAGTCCTGCAGCGCCTCCACGGTGCCGGGGATGGTGTTGGGCACGATCTTGTTGTCGATCGAGCGGAGCAGCATGTCCGCGATCGGTGCAACGAAGGTGATCAGGATGAAGAAGAGCAGCGGCGCCACAAGCATGAAGGCGCGGATCTTCTCGCGCCGGAGCGCCCGCGCGAGGGACTGCTTGAGCGGCGTGCCGTCGGCCGCCAGCAGGCGCCCGCGGCTATCGGTGTTCGTGGCCTTCGCGGCCTGTTCCGCTGGGGTGTCCGGGGCCAGGCTGCCGTCGGCGGTCGCGTCGGTCGGGCTCATCGGGCACCTCCTCGATGGTCGGTGGGCGGCAAGCCGCCCACCGCGTTTCGGCGATTACTGCGCGAGCCAGGCCTGGAACTTGGCGTCCAGATCGTCGCGGTTATCGGCCCACCACTCGTAGTTGTAGAGGAAGGTGTTCTTGGCGTTCTCCGGGTCGGTCGGCATGTGCGGCGCCATGTCGATGCCGAGCTCGGCGTGCTTGCCCACCAGCGGGGCCGAGGAGGCACGGGCCGGGCCGTAGGAGATGTACTTCGCCTGGTCGGCAAGGCGCTGCGTGTCCGTCGCGAAGTAGATGTAGTGAAGGGCGCGGTTCTTGCGCTCCTCGCTCAGGCCCGTCGGGATGATCCAGCCGTCGAGGTCGAACACCTGCGCGTCCCAGAGCATCGCCACCGGCTGCTTCTGCTCCTCGATGAGCGCGAAGAGACGGCCGTTATAGGTCGAGCCGATCACGACCTCGCCATCGGCAAGGCGCTGAGGCGTCTCGGCACCGGCCGACCACCAGATCGTTTCGCTTTTGATCGAGTCGAGCTTGGCGAAAGCCTGCGCCACGCCCTCGTCGGTCTCGAGCACGTCGTACACGTCTTCCTTGGCCACGCCGTCGCAGAGGAGCGCCCACTCCATGTTGTTGATCGGGCGCTTCTCCAGGCTGCGCTTGCCCGGGAAGTTCTCGAGGTCGAACACCGCACACACGTCCGAAGGCGTCTTGCCGCCCCAGGCGTCCACATCCGTGCGGTAGCCGAAAGTCGTGGAGTAGACGATCTGCGGGATGAAGCAGTCGGAGACCAGCAGGTCGCCGAAGTCGTCCTCGGCCGAGGTGCCGTCCGGCGCCGCGGCGAGCATCTCGTCCGCGTCGATCTCCATGGCCAGGCCTTCGTCGCAGAGGCGGATGGCGTCCGACGCCACCACGTCCACCACGTCCCAAGTCACGTTGCCGGCCTCGTTCATGGCGCGCAGCTTCGCCACCGCCTCGGCCGAGCTCTCGTCGTTGACGATCGTGACACCCGTCGCCTCGCTATAGGGCGTGTGATAGGCGTTCTGCTGGCTGGCCGAGTAGGCGCCGCCCCAGGACACGATGGTCATCTCGTCACCGCAGTTCTCGCAGGGCGCGAGATCTGCAGCCAAGGCGTAGAGCGGCACCGCCGCGAGCGCCGTGGCGCCCAGAAGATGCTTCAGTTTCATTGGTGGTCTCCCTGGTATCTAACCCGAAAGGCTTGTGAGCCGCAGCGGCCTCGGGTCCGCCGCCGCGGTGTTCGCTCAGGCCGCGTCCAGCGCGCGGCAATCGGCCGTCGCCCAACCGATCGGCGTCTCTTCGCCGGGGCGGAGCACGGCGTGGGCGGCGCTGTTAGGCACCTTCACCACGAAGTCGCTGCCCGCCACGTTCAGGCGACAGCGGATGTGATCGCCAAGATAAATGAGCTCCTCCACTCGGCCATGGAGCCCATTGTCGCTCACCTCGGTCCCCACGGTCACACGCTCGGGCCGGATCGAGAGCTGCGTCTTCGAGCCCTCGCCACCGCAGTTCACGGCCAGCGCCTTCACCATCGAGCCTTCCTCGAGGCGGATATGCGCCGTGTCGCCTTCAACGCTCGTCACATGCCCGTCGAGCTTGTTGTTCTCGCCGATGAACTGCGCGACGAAGGCGTTGTCCGGCCGCTCGTAAAGGTCCTCGGGCGGCGCCAGCTGCTGGATCACCCCATCGTTGAAGACAGCGATCCGGTCCGACATCGTGAGCGCTTCCGACTGGTCGTGCGTCACATACACAACCGTCACGCCCAGCCGCTCGTGGATGTGCTTGATCTCGAGCTGCATGTGCTCGCGCAGCTGCTTGTCGAGCGCGCCGAGAGGCTCGTCCATCAACACCAGCTCCGGCTCGAACACGAGCGCGCGGGCCAGCGCCACACGCTGTTGCTGCCCGCCCGAAAGCTGCGCCGGGCGTCGGCCGCCGAAGGCACCCATCTGCACCATGTCGAGCGCGCGCTCCACGGCCTTCTTCTGATCAGCCTTGTTCACCTTCCGCACGCTGAGCGGAAAGGCGAGGTTCTCGGCCACGGTCATGTGCGGAAAGAGCGCGTAGTTCTGGAACACCATGCCGATGCCGCGCTTGTGCGGGGGCACAGAGTTGATGGCACGCCCGTCGAGGCGGATCTCGCCATGGGTGGCGGTCTCGAAGCCGGCCAGCATCATGAGGCAGGTGGTCTTGCCGGAGCCTGAGGGCCCAAGCATCGTCAGGAACTCACCTTTCCCGATGCCCAGGTTCAGATCCTTCACGACGAGGGTCTCGCCGTCGTAGCTCTTCTGCACACGCTCAAAAGCAACGAATGCGTTGGCGGAGCCGCCATCTGCCATGCGCAATACCCCTGTTCAGCTTCTGTGAAGCCATGTTTTGCAGGAGCTAAACAGAGGCTCGAATGAGTCACAACCCCGCAATGCTCGATTCTCGGGCGACTTCGCGGCTCTGCCGGCAAGTGCCGAGCAACGAGCGCGCGACCGGATCTCCCATGCCTGTTTTTTCGGCGGGACCGCGCGAAAAGGAGGGCGGCGCGGCCAGGCCGCCCGCCCCAAGTGATCTCAGCGTTGTCTCAGCTCCGGTCAGCCCCGCGGGCCTCGGCCGCCTCGGCGGCCAGGTAGCCCTCGCCCGGCCGGCAGGCACGCGCCTCTAGAGCATCGAGACGCGCCACCAGCTCGGCCACGACATCCGGAAGGTGGTGGTAGACCTCCAGCGTGTCGTGCGCCCAGAAGAGCGCTCCAGCAAAGAATGTGAGGAGGAGCCAGGCTCCCTTCACACCGCGGATCACGGCCATCGCCTCGAACCAGACGCTCCGCTTCTTATCGTCGGCGTTCATCATTGCTCCCTCCGGCCCCGCGCTCGCGGCAGCCTTGCGCGGCCATCGCCGCACGGAGCCCTGCTCAATTGTTGTTTGGTCGTCTGCCTCATGCCGTGGCGACGCATGCCCACAGCACCCTGGCGCGTCCGGCAACGCTCCCATCCCTCGGTCCGGGCCGGATCGACTTCATTATGCGGTGATAAAGATGAAGGCTTTCTTACTAGGGAAATTCCGTACCAGATCGCCATCACTGCACATGCGAAGGGCCGCCGCGCAGCGCGCGGCGGCCCTCAAACAACGCTAAGGCGTTGATCAGGCGAAGTCCCAGACGCCCGGGGACACCTCGACGGCACCGAACGGATCGCCCGTGGTGAAGCCGCCTTCCTGACCAGCAAGGGCTGCGGAGACGAAGTTCACGACCATCTGGGCATCGCCGACATTCGCGCCAACGTTGTTCCAGTGGGCCTCGCCGCTCTCTTCGCCATCGCGGCCGTAGACGCCCATGTAGAGCTGATCGACGATTTCCGCGGTGTTGGCTTCGGGGGTGGAAGAGGTGAACTCGCCGGCATTGAGGAAGGCGTTCGCCAGCTCCACGCGGCTGAGGTCCTCATCGACCCAGAAGTTGCCGCCCTCGTCATCGGCCTCACGACCCAGCAGCGCGAGGTAGAAGGCGCCGGTGTCGATCACGTCCTGCGGCAGCACCGGCGGCGGGGTGATCGGGCCGCCATCGGCCTCGGCAAGGTCGAAGAGCACCGTCTCGCCCGAAACCTCGTAGGCCACGGCGATCTGGGCGTTGCCCGTGCTGCTCTCGTCGGCGCCGATGAAGGCGATGGTCTCGGGGCTGATATCGCCGTTCTCGAAGCCGTCGATGTAGTCGACGAACACCGGATCCGTCGGGTTGGAGATGTTGAAGATGAACACCCCGCTGTCCCGCTCGGCGCCGACGAAGGCGTAGGTCTCGCCCCCGATCACGCCTGTGGTGATCGCTTCGGGCTCGGGGCCCTTGGCGTCCGAACGGTTCTGGCCGGTCTCACCGTCATCGTCATTGAAGCGCTCCGGCGCGTACTGGGCGATGATCTTCTCGAGCGTCGAGCCGCTGTCGAAAACCTCGGTGCCGTCCTCCGTGAAGATCGTGAAGGAGCGGCTGCCGAAGGTCGTCGGCTGGTCGACAAGGCCGTTGTCGTCCGTGTCGCCGTCGATGGTCGAGTGGATCAGGCGGTCGAGCCCCTCGAGATCCGTGCCCTCGTCGAAGAGGCCCAGTTCCGCGATGTCGCCGCCGCGTGCCTCGTCGCCGAACGGGATCGGGTTGCCGTCATCGTCGAACGCATCGCCCCGGCCGTCGCCCTCGTTGGCGGAGAGAACGTAGGTAGTGCCGTCGATCTCCACGGTCGCGATGGCGTCCGGCATGCGGAGGCCGACCGTGTCGCGGTTCACGATGTCGATCACGCCGTCATCGGTCGCGTCGATCTCGTTGCCCGGCAGGTTGTGGTCGGTCGAGCCCGCGGAGAAGACGTCAACCAGCGCGCCGCTGGCGACATCCACCACCGCAATGGCGTTGTTCTCCTGGAGCGAGACGAAGACCTGGCTGCCATCCGGCGAAAAGGCGGTGAACTCGGGCTCGACGTCGAGCGAAGGATCGATACCCGGGAAGAGGCGCAGCTCGCTCGCGAAGGTGTCGTCGAAACCGATGGTGGTGACCACCGGGCTGTTCACATCCGTGATGTCGATCAGCGAGATGGTGCCCGGCGCGTTCTCGGTCACGCCGTCTTCGCCGCTCTCCGAGTTGAACTCGCCCTCGTTCGCGACGGCGATGGTGTTGCCGTCCGGCGAGATCGAGACGCTGTCCGGCAGCGCGCCGACGGTCACGACGGTGATGAGCTCCAGCGTCTCCTGATCGTAGAGCGCGACGATACCGGGCTGGCGGGCGCCGTCGACGACCTCGACCGCAGCCGCCGCCGCGATCACGCCGCCGCCGGCCGCAACCGACTGCACGCCGTCGTAGCTCGGCAGGGTGCTGAGATCGATCGACACGAGGTCCGCTTCGCCCGAGGGATCGAAGATGTCGATCCGGTCAGCCTCGCCGTTCGTGACGTAGAGGCGGCCGCTGTCGAAGGCCACAACCTCGGAGCCGCCCTCGCCCACGCCCGTGTCGAAGGAGGTGAGGCGGGTGACGAGAAGCTCTTCCGTCGCCACCGGCGCGTCGAAGGTGGTGGTGCGCTCGTCCACGAACTGGATGCGG
>JBCBHB010000173.1:0-6072 GCA_038526025.1 Pseudomonadota bacterium | reverse complement strand
CAGGCCCGCACTCAGGCCGCGAGCAGCACCCCGGCGCTCACATCCCAGCTCAGCGTCACGGGCTCTTCCCAGGTGATCTCCCCTTCCTCGCCACGCACCCGGTTTGTCCGCGTGGCCTTCACCACGCCTGCGCCCGGCAGGCGCACATGGTACACGGAGACGTCACCGAGATAGGCGATATCCTCCACCACGCCGATCAGCCGGTTCTCGCCGACACCGTCGGCGTCACCGCGCGCGATCGAGATCTTTTCGGGCCGGATGGCAATTGCCGCCGCGGTCCCCTCGGCCAGTCCGTCGGTGCCGCGCGCCCGCAGGCTGGCCCCAGCACCGAGCTGCACGGCACCACCCGCCGCCGAGCCCTCGAAGATGTTCACGTCGCCGATGAACTCGGCGACATATCGGTCATGCGGCTTCTCATAGACTTCGCGCGGCTCGCCGAGCTGGGCCACCTGCCCCTCGCGCATCACAGCGATCCGGGTGGAGACGGTCATCGCCTCCTCCTGGTCGTGCGTCACGATCACAAAGGTAAGGCCGAGCTCTTCCTGGATGGTGACGAGCTCGAACTGCGTGGCTTCCCGAAGCTTGCGGTCCAGCGCGCCCAGCGGCTCGTCGAGCAGCAGCAGCTTCGGCTTCTTCGCCAGCGCCCGCGCCAAGGCCACCCGCTGCCGCTGCCCGCCGGAAAGCTGGTCGGGCTTGCGCCGTGCGAACCGCTCAAGATGCGTGAGCGCGAGCATCTCCTCCACGCGCTCCTTCTGCGCCGCCTTGCCCATCCCCTCCATCTCGAGACCGAAGGCGATGTTCCGCTCCACCGTCATATGCGGAAAAAGGGCGTAGGACTGGAACATCATGTTGACCGGCCGCTCGAACGGGGGAATGCGCGAGAGATCCTCCCCATCGAGAAGGATCTGCCCCGCGTCCGGCGTCTCGAACCCCGCGAGCATGCGCAGGAGCGTGGTCTTTCCACAGCCCGACGGGCCGAGAAGCGCGAAGAACTCGCTGCCGTAGATGTCGAGCGACACATGATCCACGGCGGTGGTGTCGCCGAAGCGCTTCACCACGTCCACGATACGCAGATGCGGTGCGGTCGAGCCGTCGCGCCAGGGCTTCGCCGCCGCCGCGAGCGGATTGTCTTGCCGGGGGCGGCGGCGCTCAGCCGCCTGACCGCCTGCCGCCGCCTCCGTCATGTTCAGGAGCCCGTCTTGATGCGGGTCCAGGCCCGCGTCACCGTGCGCTGCACCTTCGGCGGGTAGGGCACCGCGCTCCAGGTGTTCGCAATGGTCTCCTCCGGCGGATAGATCGCGGGGTCATCGATCACGTCCTCCACCAGGAACTCCTTCGAGGCCGCGTTGCCGTTGGCGTAGTAGACGTAGTTCGAGGCCTTCGCGATCACCTCGGGACGCTGCAGATAATCGAGGAACGCGTGCGCGGCTTCGGGGTTCGGCGCGTCCGACGGGATCGCCATCTGGTCGAACCACATGAGCGCGCCTTCCTTCGGGATCGCGTACTCGACCGAGACACCGTTATCGGCTTCCGCCGCCCGGTCCCGCGCCTGCAGCACGTCGCCCGACCAGCCGAGCGCGAGGCACGCATCGCCGTTCGCCAACGCGTTGATGTACTGCGACGAGTGGAACTGCGTAACATGCGGGCGGATGCTCTCGAGCAGCTTCGCCGCTTCCTCGATCTCGTCCGTGTCCATGCTGTTGGGGTCGTAACCCAGGTAGTTGAGCGCGACCGGGATCACCTCAGTCGGCGCATCGAGCACGAAGACGCCGCAATCGGCGAACTTGGCGATAACCTCTGGATCCATAAGGACGTTCCAGCTGTCGATCGCATCGACGCCGAGCCGCTCTTTCACCGCGTCGACGTTGTAGCCGATGCCGGTGGTGCCCCACATGTAGTTGATCGAGTAGTCATGGCCCGGGTCGAACGACGCGGTACGCGACTGGATCTCGTCCCACATGTTCTCGAGGCTCGGAATCTGGTCCTTGTCGAGCTTCTGAAACACGCCCGCCTGGATCTGGCGCTGCAGGAAGTCGCCGGTCGGGACCACGATGTCGTACCCCGTGCCGCCGGCCAGAAGCTTGGTCTCCAGAACCTCGTTCGAATCGAACACGTCGTAGACCACCTCGATCCCCGTCTCGGCGGTGAAATCGGTGAGGATCTCCTCGTCGATGTAATCCGACCAGTTGTAGATCCGCACGGTTCCCTCGGCACCGAGGGCGGGTACGGCGATAAGCGCGGCAAGCGCGACGCCGCTGAGAAGAGCCTTCATACGAACAGTCCTTTCCCTGTGACCGTTGTGTCGTTGTTTGAGGGCACCCTAGCGCCGGCATGGGGACGCGAAAAGAGGCAGAAAGGGACGATTGCCCATCGCAAGAGCCCTTGCATCGCAGACCGTCGCCGATAGCGTGGGCAGCGGCGGCACAAGGGCGCCTGAGGGGAGGGTCAGATGGGCTGGACGCAACGCATCACGATCCTGCTGCCCTATCTCTGGCTGCTGCTCTTCTTCCTCGCACCCTTCCTGATCGTCCTCAAAATCTCGTTCAGCGAGGCGGCGATTGCGCAGCCGCCCTACACCCCCACCTGGGACAGCTTCCAGGCGGTGATCGACCACCTCTCCAACCTCGATTTCTACAACTACGAGTTCCTTTTCGAAGATCCACTCTACGTGAACTCGTATCTCAACTCGCTGCGCATCGCCGCGATCTCGACCGTGCTTACGCTGCTGATCGGCTATCCCATCGCCTACGGGATTGCGCGCTGCGGGACGGCATGGCGCGGGGCGCTGCTGGCGCTGGTGATCCTGCCCTTCTGGACGTCGTTCCTGATCCGCGTCTATTCGTGGATCGGCATCCTCTCGGCCGAAGGGGTGCTGAACGGCGCGCTTATCTGGATCGGGATCACGGACGAGCCGTTCCTGTTCTACCCGAGCGAGTTCGCCGTCTTCATCGGGATCGTCTACAGCTACCTGCCCTTCATGATCCTGCCGCTCTACGCGACGCTGGAGAAGCTCGACCCCGCGCTGCTCGAGGCATCCGCCGATCTCGGCGCGCGGCCGGTTACGGCGTTCCTGCGCGTGACCCTGCCGCTCAGCCTGCCAGGCATCTTCGCGGGGTCGTTCCTCGTCTTCATTCCCGCTGTGGGTGAGTTCGTGATCCCGGAGCTCCTTGGCGGGTCGTCGACACAGATGATCGGCTCCACGCTCTACGCGGAGTTCTTCAACAACCGGGACTGGCCACTGGCATCGGCAGTTGCCGTGCTGCTGCTGATGGTGCTGGTGGTGCCCATCGTCATCTTCCAACGCTACGCGCGCCCGGGGGGTGCGGCATGAAGCGCGGGCCCGGCATCGCACTGCGCATCATGATGGCGCTCGGCTTTGCGTTCCTCTACGCGCCGATCGTCATCCTGGTGATCTACTCCTTCAACGCGTCGAAGCTGGTGAGCGTGTGGGGCGGCTGGTCGCTTCGCTGGTACGAATCACTGTTCCAGAACGACCAGCTGCTCGACGCACTCTGGGTGTCTCTCCTCGTGGCAGCCGCGGCCTCGACGCTGGCGACGGTGCTTGGCACGATGGCAGGACTGACGCTGGCGCGGGTGCCGCGGTTTCTGGGGCGCACGCTATTCACCGGCATGGTCTTGGCGCCGCTGGTCATGCCCGAGGTGATCACGGGGCTCTCGCTGCTCCTCACCTTCATTGCCATTGGCATGGACCGGGGCTTTCTCACGCTCATCATCGCCCATGCCACCTTCTCCATGTGCTACGTGGCAGTGGTGGTGCAGGCCCGGCTTTCCGGGTTCGACCGTTCGGTGGAGGAGGCTGCGGCAGACCTTGGCGCGCGACCGGGCACCGTGTTCTGGCGGGTGACCCTGCCCCTCATCATCCCCGGTATCGTTGCGGGCTGGCTGCTGAGCTTCACGCTGTCGCTAGACGATCTGGTGATCGCCAGCTTCACGACCGGGCCGGGGGCAACGACGCTGCCGATGAAGATCTTCAGCGCCGTGCGGCTTGGCGTGACGCCGGAGATCAATGCCATCGCGACCATTCTGATCGGGCTTGTCGCGACGGGTACGCTGGTTTGGTCGCTTGCGCTCAAGCGGGCGATGGCACGGCGGACGCAGCAGGGCTGAGGGCGGCCTCGGCAACCCGGGCGGCCTCCTCGAACAGGATGGTGTGCCGCTCCGCAACCTGCTCCGGGCTTTCGCCGTACCCCCCGCCGATCACTGCAACCGTTGGCAGGCCCAGCATGCGCAAGCGGTCCAAAACGAGGGCATCGCGCGCCCGCAGGCCCGCCAGCGTGATCGCGAGGCGGCCCAGGCGGTCGCCCTCCCAGATGTCCACACCGGCATTGTAGAAGACGATCGAGGGCTCGGCGGCAGCCAGCGCCTGCTCCAGTCCGGCAGTCAACGCCTCGAGATAGGCGGCGTCCCCCGTGCCATCGGGCAGCGCCAGGTCGAGATCCGAGCTGGCCTTCTCCATCGGGTAGTTGTTGGCGGCGTGCAGGGAGAAGGTGAAGACCCTCGGCTCCTCCGCGAAAATCCGCGCCGTGCCGTCCCCCTGGTGGACATCGCAATCGACCACAAGCACACGGCCGGGATGTCCCTGAGCCAGCAGGTTTTGGATCGCGACGGCGACATCGTTGAACACGCAGAAGCCTGCGCCGCCCTCCGGCCCCGCATGGTGCGAGCCCCCTGCGGAGTTGGCCGCAAGCCCGTGCTCGAGCGCAAGGAGCGCGGCCAGGAACGTGCCGGCGGCGGAGAGGCGGGCGCGGCGGGCGACCCGCTCGGTGCCCGGCAGGCCGATGCGTTTGATCTCGTCCTCGCGCAGCGTTTGCGCGAGCACCCGGTCTACGTAGCCCCGGTCATGCGCAAGGCCGATCTGCCCTGCGGTGGCCGGTGCCGGCGCCAGGTACCGGCCAGGCGCCATCAGCCCTCGGCGAAACAGCGCCTCGCGCAGGTAGCCATATTTGGACATGGGGAAGCGGTGCCCCTCGCGCAGGGGCGCCTGATAGTCGGGGTGGTGGACGATGGGCAGCATCCGCCTCAGATGGCAGCGGCTGCCCCGGCCGGCAACGCGTCAGCTCCGCGCGTTGCCCACCAGCCGCCACATCACCGGGAAGAGGAGCATGGCGAGCGCAACCTTCAGCACCTCGGCGCCGAGGAAGTTGGTGAAGCCCACCTCGACAACCCAGGCCCAACCCTTCGCATCCGCATAGAGATGGCCGAGCCAGAGGACGCCGGGCAGGAAGATCAGCACCTGGCCGATCGCCATGGCGACGCCCATCTGCATCGGATGCCGGTCCCAGCCCCGCCGCGCGAGGGTACCAAGCGCGAGGGCGGCCAGCATGAAGCCGGCAAGATAGCCGCCCGTGCCGCCCATCATGTAGGCGAGGCCCGCGTTTTCGGCCGAGGAGGAGGTGAAGACATCGAAGCCGAGGGCGCCGATGGCAAGGTAGCCGAGCAACGTGACACCGCCGAGGCGCGCACCATACGCCGCGCCGATGGAGAGAACCGCGAAGGTCTGCATCGTCATCGGCACCGGCCAGAAGGGCACGCGGATCTTGGCGGCGAGAACCAGCACCGCAATGCCCAGCGCGACGAAGAGCGCACGACGCGCCCAAAGGCCCGCATCGGTGCCGCCGGCGGCGGCGGGTATCAGCGTTTCCGCAAGGACGGGGCGCGTGGGGATGAGGCTCATGGCGGTCTCCGATCGTCAGGTCCCGACGGTCTTCCCGGCGGCCGCCTGCGCTGGCCCCTGCCGTCTTGTGTATCGGCTGCATGACACGTCGCCCGCGCGTTGCGCAAGCGGCGTTGTGACGAAGGTGCCCCTTGGTCTACTCTCTCACAACTGTCATGACCTGTGAGGCGACGTGAGCGGAGACCCGCGCGAGACGGCCGGAAGCGGGGCGCAGCCCGGCGGCGGGCGGGGCGCGCATGAGGCGTCGTCCGGCGCCGAGGCAGGCTGGCCCGATCTGGCGCTCTGGTTCACGCCCGAAGCGGTTGTGCTGATGGTGCGGGAGGCAGGGGGCGCCTGGGCGGAACGCGCCGAAGCACCGCTCGACGAGAACGGCCAGG
>JBCBHB010000172.1:0-6098 GCA_038526025.1 Pseudomonadota bacterium | reverse complement strand
CGGCCCGGGAGCATGATGATGGGGCGCGGGTCGTCGAGCAGTCCCCAGCGTTCGGCCAGACCCGCTGTCCGTGCACCGCCCACAACATCCTCGGAGAACACATCCGTATCGGCCCCGCGGGGAATGACGACGATCTGGTCGGCAGGCACGCGATGCCGCTCGGCCACGAGGGTGCGGATGTGTTCCGAGACGGCGATCACCGGCCGGCCGGCCGCCATGACGGAGTTGTAGAACCGCTTTCCCGGGAACCCCTCCGAGTAGCTGCCGTGATAGGTGGTGACGAAAGGTATCCGCGCGCGTTCCGCCGCCCATTTGGCGGACCAGGCCGGGGCACGGCTACGGGCATGGACGACGTCGACGCCTTCGCTGTGGATCAGGCGCTCGAGAACGCCTGCGTTCTGCCAGATGTTGAACGGGTTCTTGGTGGCGGCGTTCATCTCGACAAGCTCCGCGCCGGCCCGCATCAGGCGCGCGGCGAGCTGGCCGCCCTCGGAGGCAACGAGCGCGCGTCCCCCGGCCTCGACCACGGCCTCCGCGATCTCGATCGTCCCGCGCTCGACGCCACCAATGCCCAGGCGGGGCACGACCTGCAGGATCGTCAACGGCCGGTCGACCGGTCGCTCGGGGTTGAGCGAGACCGGTGTGTCGCTAGGCTGCGGCGAGGCAGAAGGCAACAAGGACGACCCCGACATGGCGGCTCCGTCAACGCTCGATCTTGGCGCTGGAAGGCGTCTTGCATACCACAGCACACCGGCCGATGGGGCAGGAAACCGACCCGCTGGCGTGGTTTTCCTGGGCGGTTTTCGGTCGGACATGACCGGGACGAAGGCCGTGCATCTCGAAGCGTGGGCGCGAGCGACGGGACGGGCCTTCTTGCGGTTCGACTATCGAGGCCACGGTGCCAGTTCCGGCACCTTCGAGGAGGGCGCCATCGGCGATTGGGCGGACGATGCGCGCGAGGTTCTGATGCGCCTGACGGAGGGGCCGCAGATCTTGGTCGGCTCTTCCATGGGCGGCTGGATCGCACTCCTGCTGGCGCGGGCGTTGCCGTCCCGCGTGGCCGCCCTCGTCGGCATCGCCGCGGCGCCCGACTTCACCGAAGACAGCATGTGGGCCAGTTTCGGACCGGCGGAACGCGCGGCGCTCGAAGCCGAGGGGCAGGTGGCGCTGCCGTCCGACTACTCGGACGATCCCTATGTGATCACCCGGCGTCTCATCGAGGAGGGGCGCGAGAACCTTATCCTTCGCAGCCCCTTGCAGCTGCCCTTCCCAGTGCGCCTTCTCCATGGCACGGCCGACACGGATGTGCCGGTCGAGCGGGGGCTGCTGCTGCTCGACCACATGGACTGCCCCGACGCGCGACTGGTGCTGGTGAAGGACGCGGATCATCGGTTCTCGGGGCCGGAAGAACTCGACCTCATCACAGCGACGATCGAGGCCCTGCCGCTCGGCTGAACATGGGTCATCAGAAGGCGATGGCCTCGCCGCGATAGTCCTCGAAGATGCCGCTGCTGTCCGGCGAGAGCGTCTCGAAACGGGCGAGGAGGCCTGCGGCTGCCTCGGTCACATCGATGTCGGCCGCACTGCCGCCCATATCCGTGCGCACCCAGCCCGGATGGTAGGCGCCCACAGCGATGCCGCGTGCCGAGAGATCCTTCGCCAGGTTGCAGGAAAGGTTGGTCGCTGCCGCTTTGGAGGCGCGGTAGATGTAGGAGCCGCCGGGTGCGCGGGCGCTCGACGCCATGATCGACGAGATGATCGCGATGCGGGGCCGCGCGGCGCCGTCCAGATGCTGGAGAAAGGCTTCCACGGTGAAGTAGACGCCGGCGACGTTGGTCATCAGCGTCGCTTCCCAGGCATCTGCCCCGAAACCGTCATCCCCGATCCGGCCACGGCCTCGGTACTGCCCCGCATTGCAGACCAGGAGATCCACGGGCCGTTCAGTCGCGGCGGCCGCCGCGGCCAGGGATGCGGGGTCGGTGACGTCCGCCGCACCCGCCTTGAAGCGCCCGCCAGCTTCCGCCGCGAGGGCCGAGAGGGCAGGGGCGGCTGCGTCTCGGGCGAGACCGGTGACATGGTGGCCCGCCTCAAGCGCCTGGCGCGCCATCTCGAGCCCGATCCCCCGGTTCGTGCCGGTGATCACGATGTGCTGCGCCGTCATTGCCCGCCCCTTCCGTTTATCCTTTGTTGACCGTCTATCCCGGGGCGCAAGGCGCCGCCAGTGCCCCGACGCCGCGCCGAAAGGCGCCGAAGGCCGCAAGCGCCCTGAAGGCAACGCAAAGGAGATGCCGCCATGATCCCGCGCTATCGTCATGCTCTCATCATTGGCGCCGGCAGCGGGCTTTCGGCCGCGCTGGCACGTCGGTTTGCAGGCGAGGGGCTCGCCGTAAGCCTCTCTGCGCGCGACACGACGAAACTGGCATCGCTCGTCTCCGAGATCGGTGCGGCTGCCTTTCGTTGCGATGCCGGGCAGCGATCGTCGATCGCGACACTCTTCGAGGCGCTGGATCAGTCTCCTGCCGGCGCGCCGGACGTGCTCGTCTACAACCCCTCCGCGCGTCAACGCGGCCCCTTGCTGGAGCTCGATCCGGAGGCGGTCGCGCGCGCTGTGGAGATCACGGCGTTGGGGGCCTTCTATGCGGCGCAGGAGGCTGTGCGCCGCATGCTGCCCGCGACAGGCGGCGACGGGCTGGGCAACGGCGCTTTGCTGTTCACCGGCGCGTCCGCCGGCGTGAAGGGCTTTGCGCAATCCGCCCCCTTCGCGATGGGCAAGTTCGCCTTGCGCGGCCTTGCCCAGTCGCTGGCCAGGGAACTTCACCCGCGGGGCGTTCATGTGGGTCACTTCGTGATCGACGGGGGGATCCGGAACGTTGCGCGGGCCGACCGTGTCGAACCTGCGGATCGGCCCGACAGCATGCTCGACCCGACGGCGATTGCCGACACCTACTGGCACTTCCTCTGCCAGGATCGCAGCGCCTGGGCCTGGGAGATCGAGGTCAGGCCATGGGTGGAGCGCTTCTGACCCTCTGCCTTGGGGGTCACCCGCCCGCAGGGCAGGGGGCAGGGCAGGGGGCAGGGCAGGGCGCTATAGCGGTCGCTCATCCTGCCCGGGCTCGAGGACAGGCGTCACATGGTCTCCCAGCGCGACCGCGCCACCCTCGAGCACTGAGGCTGTGATGCCGCCATGGCCGCGCACCGCGCTGTAGCCACCGTGGCCAAGGGCCTCTTCCATCCGCGAACAGGGCGCACAGAGCCCCGTTCCCTCCAGAACGACGCTCCCGATACGGAAGCGACGGTTCCGAAGGCCGAGGAGATTGATGCCCGCGACAACGATGTTTCGACGCAGCGTCTGAGGCTCCACGGTATCGATGCCCAAAAGCCCCGCGATCGCAGGCAGGTGCTCCGCCTGGATCAGGCTGACGGCGCGCTTGCCGGGGCGCGCACGGTGGTCTCCTTCAAGCCCGCAGCCATCGATCTCCACGTGCTCCAGCAGTTGCAGCGGGGCGTGCCGGGCCGGGCGAATGCCGAGCCATGTCACGCGTCCAAACTGCGCATGTCGTGCCGTTAGGCTTGCCAACGTCTCCATGCGGTGCGGCTACCCAAGAATGCCGGCGGCGAGCAGCATCGCCATGCCGAAGAAGGCCAGGCCGAGCGCGATGCCGTTCTCCAAGATCAGGCGCCGAAACGCCGCGTCGGTACCCTCGCCCTTCTCCGCGCGCGAAAGAAGGCGCGCCCGCCAGATCACGCGAATGATGAGAACGAGGGCCACTGCGACCAGGCCGAGCCCCGCCCAAAGCATGATGGTCACGTCTCATCCCCTCCGGTGTCGTGCCCGCGCTCGTCCCACGCCGGGAACGCAGTCGCAAGATCTCTTATCTGAGTCGGGCGAAGGGACGCCACGGGTCTCGCCCGAGGCCGGCGCACGCTTCGTTGCAACATGGAACGGTCGCATTCTGTAACGTCTTTTGCAGATTCTGCCCGTACAGACTGCCTGACGCGTCAAGAGACGATGGACGTCATCGCCGATTAGCACTACTTTCCTTGGGTCTGGAGTGGGAGAAGCGGAATGATCCTGGCTGTCTGCATCGCGCTCATGGTGGCCTTGGGCTACGTGGTCGTGCTCGCGGCCCGGCCCGAAGAGCGCCAGCCTGTGCGCATTCGTGTCGATGAGCGTGACGAGCGCGCGCGTCGCGAGCAGGAACTTCGCGATCGTCACGAACGCTTCTGAACGCCCCGGCGTTCTGTAGCGTCATGAGTGGCAGCAACTGTCGATGCGGCAGGGGCGCTACGCCGTGGCAGTGAACCGGGATACTTCCCCTGAATGCTTGCTGGCGTATTGGTGCTGCGGGCTACCTCCTGATTGAGCCTCCGCGCCTCCACGGCTCGCTGGTGGCAGCAGGGATCGGTGAAGCGGAGCGACGATGTCGATCTGGCAACGGCTGAAGGAAGCTGTCGCGGCTATCGGCCGTGGCGAGCCTCTGTCGTCCGTTCTGGAGCGGATCGCGAAAGCGCCCGAGCCCGAGCACAGCGTCGCCTTCACGATCGCGGTGATCGCCCTCGGCGCAAAGATGGCGAAGGCCGACGGTCAGGTGACACGCGATGAGATCGCCGCCTTCCGCCGTGTCTTCCACATTCCCCCGGCCGGAGAGGCACAGGCAGCGCGCATCTACAACCTCGCCCGCACGGATGTTGCGGGGTTCGACGATTACGCCAAGCAGGTGGCCCGGATGTTCGTCGACCGGCCCGCGATGCTCGAGGACTTGCTGGAGGGTCTCGTCTATATCGCCGGGGCAGACGGTACCTACCACCCCGGCGAGGCTGCGTTTCTCGAGGAGGTGGCGCGCATCTTCTCCATTTCTGACGACGCTTTCCGCAGCATGCGTGCGCGGCATCTTCCGGGGGAGGAGGACCCATGGGCAGTGCTCGGCCTCGTGCCCGGTACTGACGAAGAGGCCGTGCGGCATCATTACCGAAAGCTCGTCCGCCGCTTGCATCCGGACGCGCTTGTCGCGCGGGGCGTGCCTGCCGAGGCGCGGGCCCTGGCGGAGCGCAGGCTCGCCGCCGTGAATGCTGCCTATGCGCAGGTTTCGGGCCGCGCTACTGTGGAGCGCGCGTGAGCGGATCTCAGCCAAGCCGCGCGAAGCTGCCTGCGTGATAGACCAAGGCCGGCCCCTCATGACGGGAGAAGGCGAGAACGCGCCCAAGCAGTATGTCGTGGTCCCCGGCGGTGACACGTTCGTGGATCGCACAATCGAACCGGGCCAGGGAGCCGTCGATCAGCGGCGCGCCGCGCTCACCCGCATGCCAGGCGACATCTGCGAACTTGTCCGCCCCCCGCGTGGCAAAGACCTTCGCGGTCTCCTGCTGGTCCGCTGCGAGAACATTCACGGCGAAGGTGTCGGACGCGCAAAAGAGCTCATAGCTCGCCGCGGTGTGCGCAAGACAGACAAGCAGGATCGGCGGTGTCAGCGATACCGAGGTGAAGCTGTTGGCGGTGAAGCCCACAGGCGAGGCCAACTCGTCGTCCCCACCCTTCTCGCAGGTCGTCACGATCGTCACGCCCGTCGCGAAGGCGCCGAGAGCCCTCCGCAGCGCTGCGGTATCGGATGGCGGGTGCATCATGGCGTCGCCTCTCATGGCCGGCCGCGCGGCCGGAAGCGAACCGCGCCGCAGAGGTAGGTCGCTGCGGCGTCAACGAAAGGGCGGCCTCTAGAAGCCTTCGATCTCGCCATCGACCCAGGCGGCCAGAATGCTGCGTGCAATCGCGTCCACCCTGGGTGCGCCGATATGCGGGTGGTTGCCCTGCAGCGCCTCGGCCATGTCGGCCTTGCTCACCCAGGCAGCGCTCTCCAACTCGGTCGGGTCGACGGTGATCGGTTCCGCCAGCGCCTCGGCGATGCAGCCGATCATCAGCGTGGAGGGGAACGGCCAGGGCTGCGTGGCGAGGTAGCGCACACGGCCGATGGGCACGGCCGCCTCCTCCATCACCTCGCGGCGCACCGCTTCTTCCGGCGTCTCGCCGGGCTCCACGAAGCCAGCGAGTAGGGACGAGAGCCCCGGCGGCCACGATTGCTGGCGCCCGACCAGTACCCGGTCCC
>JBCBHB010000171.1:0-6108 GCA_038526025.1 Pseudomonadota bacterium | reverse complement strand
GATATTCTGCTCGATGACGAGGACGTCGATATCCCCCTCCTCGCCGAGGCGGATCAGCATGTCCTCCACCTGCTGGACGATAACGGGGGCGAGGCCCTCGGTCGGCTCGTCCATCACCAGAAGCTTGGGGTTGCGGAGCAGCGCGCGGGAGATGGCGAGCATCTGCTGTTCCCCGCCCGAAAGCTGACCGCCCCCGTTCTGCCGCCGCTCCGCGAGCCTCGGGAAGGTGGCGTAGATGCGCTCCGGCGTCCAAGGGCCCGGCGTCGCCACGAGGCGCAAGTGCTCGTCGACTGTGAGGGACCGCCATAGGCGGCGGCCTTGCGGCACATAGCCGATACCAAGGCGCGAGATATCGGCAGGCGAGAGGCCGACGAGAGACTGCCCGTCGAGCGTGATGGTGCCCGCGCTGCTCGGCACAAGGCCCATGATGGCGTTGCAGAGCGTGGTCTTGCCCATGCCATTGCGCCCGACCACCGAGAGCACACCGTGGTTGAGCTCCAGCGTCACGCCCTGCAGCGCGTGGCTCTGCCCATAGTAGACGTTGAGGCCGCGGATCGCGAGCCGCGGGGTCGCGCGCTCAGCCATGGCCATCTCCGAGATAGAGGGCCTGTACCTCCGGGTCGTCCTCGATCTCCGCGGGCTTGCCCTCTTTGAAGATCCGCCCGTTATGCATCATCGTCACGCTCTCGGAGACGCGGAGGGCCACGTCCATGTCGTGCTCGATGATGATGAAGCCCATATGGCCGGGCAGACCCTGAAGGATCTCGATGAGGTCCCGCCGCTCGGTGGGGGAGAGGCCCGCCGCAGGCTCGTCGAAGAGGATGAAGCGGGGGGCGCCGGCGAGCGCCATGGCGATCTCGAGCTGGCGTTGCTGGCCGTAGGAGAGGGCGGAGACCAGCGTGTCCCGCGCCTCCTCGAGATGCACGACGGCGAGGAGCCGTTCCGCCGAGGCCATCAGCGCATCGTCCCGCCGCGGGCGGAGGAAGGAGAAGCGGGAGCGCGAGACGCCGCAGCAGGCAAGGTAGATGTTGTCGAGAACGCTCAGCCCCTCGAACAGAAGCGAGATCTGGTAGGTCCGGCGCAGCCCACGGCGGATGCGCTCATGGGCGGGGAAGGCCGTCACATCCTCCCCGAAGAACGAGATGGTGCCGGTGGTGGCCGGAAAGTCACCGGTCACACAGTTGAAGAGCGTGGTCTTGCCAGCGCCGTTCGAGCCCAGCACCGCCCGCCGCTCCCCGGGGCGGACCGTGAGGGTGATGTCGGAGAGGGCCGCGAGGGCACCAAACATCTTGCTCACGCCGCGCAGCTCGAGCGCGTTGGCGGTGCCCGTGCGGTGGAGACGGTCGGTCACGCTCTCTGCCAGGCTCATCGCGGCCCCTCCCCACCGTCGCGCAGGGGATCGCGCTGCCCACTCTCCCGCAGCTTCTGCCAGAGGCCGAGAATACCGTCGGGCGAGAAGAACACGATGAGCAGGAAGCCGAGGCCGATGAGGAGCTGGAAGCGCTCGCCGGAGAGGCCCACGGCCACAAGCGCGTCGAGGGCGAAGGTCTTGAGCAGCACGTAGATGAACGCGCCGATGAAGGGGCCGATCGGGTGGCGCATCCCGCCGATGACGGCGATCACGAGGATGTCGATCACCGGGCCGATGCCGGCCGTGCCGGGCGAGATCTGCGCCGATTGCCAGGTGAGGAGGATGCCACCGATACCCGCGATCAGCGCGGCGACCGTGTAGGCCGCAACCCGATGGGCGGTAACGTTGAAGCCGAGCGCCGCCATGCGCCGCGCATTGTCCCGAACGCCCTGCAGCGCGAGGCCGAAAGGCGCGCGCGAGACGTAAAGGACCGCGAGGTAGCACACGACCGCCCAGAAGAGCGTGAGATAGTAGAACGCCTGCGGCCCCCGCCAATCCACACCGAAGAGCGCCGGCGGCAGGACGCCATTGAACCCGGTGAACCCGTTGAAGATCACGTAGTTCTGGCGCGTGAAGTAGAAGAAGGCCGAAGCCAGCGCGAGGGTGATCATGATCGTGTAGATCCCCTCGGTCCGGACCGCGAGCCAGCCGGAGAGGGTGCCGAAGATCATCGCCACGATCAGCGCGAGGGGGATGGCGACGTACCAGGGCCAACCCTGGCTGATCGTGTCGATGGCGCTGTCCCCGAAGATCGCGACCATGTAGCCGGCCATTGCCGCGACCGACATCTGCACGAGGCTCACCATGCCGCCATAGCCCGCGAGGAAGGTGAGGCTGAGCGCGATCATGCCGAGGATGAAGGTCCAGCCCATGATCTGGAAGATCACGAAGTCCGACGCGAAGGCGGGCATGGTGAGCAGGATGAGCCCCAGCACCCAGATCTGCATGGGCGCGCGGATACCCGTCTCCACCCGGTCGGACGACCGCTCGAAGCTGCGCGTGGGGTCGGACACCGCCATCAGCTCCGCCCCAGCAGGCCCTGCGGCCGGAAGGCGAGGACGACGACGAGGATCAGGAAGGTCAGCACCACCGCGTAGGTGGGGAAGTAGACGGAGCCGAACTGCTCCGCGAGCCCGATGAGGAGCGCGCCGAGCGCGGCACCCGGGATCGAGCCCATCCCACCAACGATCACCACCACCAGCGAGGCGAGCAGAAACCGCACATCCTCCCCCGGCGCGACGGACTGGAAGGTGCCCCCCACCACGCCGGCAACTCCCGCAAGGCCCGCCCCGAAGGCGAAGACGCCAAGGAACACGAGCTGGATGCGCACGCCCGAGGCCGAGAGCATTTCCCGGTCGTCCACGCCGGCGCGGATCAGCATGCCCACGCGGGTACGGTTCAGCAGCAGCCACATCCCGATACCCACCAGCACGGAGGCCGCGAAGATCACGATCCGGACCATCGGGTATTTGAGGTAGATGAGCTCGCCCGAGGAGCGCTTCACGCCGGTGACGAGAAAGGTCTCCATCGGCCCGCTCAGCCAGCTGGGCGCCGCGATGTTGTAGAAGTCCCCGCCCCAGATCCACAGCATGAGGTCGGCCAGAACGATGGAAATGCCGATGGTCACCAGCGTCTGGCGCAGGTCCTGCCCCTCCATCCGCCGGAAGACGAAGAGCTGCAACAGCACACCCACCGCGCCGACGATGATGAAGGCCGCCGGGAAGGCGATGAGCCAGTACCCCGTCCAGTCCGCGAACATGTAGCCGATATAGCCGCCGAGCAGATAGAGCGAGCCATGCGCCAGGTTCACGTTGCGCATGAGCCCGAAGATGAGCGTGAAGCCGGAAGCGACCAGGAAGTAGAGCCCGCCAAGCGTGATGCCGTTGAAGAGCGCGTTCAGGAAGATCTTCTTCCGGCCAATCAGGTCGACGAGCCAAGCGGGCCATACAGCGAAGATCATCCAGATCAGGATAAGCGCCAGCGCCAGAAGCACCGTGGCCCAGAACGGATTGCGGCTGGCGAAGGCGCGCATCAGCACCCTCCGCCATCGCGCGAGCCGACATCAGCCCTGCGCTCGGTCATCCGTTCCTCCCCTTCAATGGCACGTCGTCGCGCGCCTTGGGAGTGAGCCTAGAAAGGAGGTGGCACCGGGGCCGTACCTTTCAGTCTTCTCCGGTCGCTTCCCATCGCGAAATCAGGCGGCGCGCTCAGGCGATATGGGCGACGCGGCGGTACTCCGTGGGCGGGATGCCCACGTTCGAGGTGAAGAACCGGGTGAAACTCGCCTGGCTGGAAAAGCCGAGGTCGAAACCGATCTCCGTGACCGATTTTCGTGTGCCCATCAGGTCGCCGATCGCCTGCTCGGTCCGCAGCGTGTTGAGGAAGAGGTTGGGCGTTATGCCCATCTGCATCTTGAAGAGCTTGAAGAAATGCGGGCGGGAAAGGCCGACGTCGCGGGCGAGGTCGTCTATCACCATGTCCTCGGTGAAGCTTTCCTGCATGAGTCTGAGCGAGCGGCGTACCCGATAGTCGTTGAACCGCGCATGGGGGTGGCGGAGGAGCGGCTGCGCCTCCACGCCCCGCCAGCTCTCGTCGAAGCAGGCCTGCGTTGTCTCGAAGAGAAAGCCGTCGAACCGCTCGGAAGGCTGGTTGTCCAGCAGAAGCCCGGTAAGCCGGTTCATCCATCGTGCAATCTCTGGCGTGAGTGGAATGGCGGGTTGGCCGAAGCTCAGCGCGAACTCCGCCGAGCGGCTCGTCTCGAGAAACCACATCGGCATGATGTAGAGGACAAGGCAGAGGCAGGACTTGCCGGAGCCTACCGGCCGGAAGCTGTGCGGCTCCCACGGACTGACGGCAACCGCTTGCGACGTGTTGATGGCGAGCGGTTGATCGCCGACGGTCACAACACCTTCGGCCCCCTCCACGTAGAAGATCAGGTGGCCCTCGCGATGCACATGCGTCGTCATCGCGGCGTTGAGGTCGTACAGCGCTGCACGTCCGAAGGGGCCGTGGTGCACTGAGATCGCGCCACTCATCGGATCGTCCTCCCCTACAACGGGGCGTCGCTCTGACGGCAGCGCTCCCGGCGCGAGTGTGGGCCGATGCCTATAAAGAAGGCAACAGTGACGCCGGGAAAAGGAGACTCTGAGGTATGACGCAACGTTGCTGGCCTACGCTGCGGTATAGGCGGTCTTGATCACGGTGAAGAACTCACGAGCGTAGCGACCCTGCTCCCGCGGACCGTAGCTCGAGGCCTTACGGCCGCCGAAGGGGACATGATAGTCGACGCCCGCGGTTGGCAGGTTGACCATCACCATCCCGGCCTCGGCGTGGCGCTTGAAATGGGTCGCATGGCGCAGGCTGGTGGTGCAGATGCCGGCGGTGAGGCCGAACTCGGTGTCGTTCGCGACCGCCAGCGCTTCCTCGTAGTCGCGTACACGGATGACGGCGGCGACGGGGCCAAAGACCTCTTCACGATTGATCCGCATGTCGTTCGTCGTCTCGGTCAGGAGCGCGGGCGCCATGTAGAAGCCGGGCTTGGCGCGGCTGAGCCGTTCGCCGCCCGTCCGGAGCGAGCCCCCTTCACGGCGACCGATCTCAACGTAGTCCAAGTCCTGGTCGAGCTGTGCCTCATCGACGACCGGGCCAATCTCAGTTCCATCGGCGAGGGCGTCATCGACCCGCAGAGCCCGTAAGCGCTCAGCCACCGCCTCGACGAAACGTGAGTGTATGCCATCGGTCACGATGAGGCGCGAGGAGGCCGTGCAGCGCTGCCCGGTTGAGAAGTATGCGCCGTTGACCGCTGCATTCGCTGCAGTATCGAGATCGGCATCGTCGAGCACAACGAGCGGGTTCTTGCCCCCCATCTCGAGCTGGAAGCGCGCCCCGCGGCCGACACAGGCCGCCGCCACGCGCCGCCCGGTCGCTACGGAGCCGGTGAAGGTGATCGCGTCGACGCCCGCATTCTCCAGCATCTCCTGGCCGACGACAGGCCCCGGGCCGATCACGAGGTTCAGTACACCCGGCGGCAGGCCGGCGCGATGCAGGATCTCGACCAGCGCCCAGGCGCAACTCGGCACCAGCTCCGCGGGCTTGAAGACCACGGCGTTTCCGTAGCAGAGCGCCGGGGCGATCTTCCAGGCAGGGATTGCGAGCGGAAAGTTCCACGGCGTGATCACGCCGACTACACCGACGGGCTCCCGCGTAATTTCGACCCCGATGCCGGGGCGCACGGAGGGCAGAACCTCGCCTTCAGGCCGAAGCGCTTCGCCGGCGAAGAAGTCCATGATCCGGGCCGCGCGTTCGGCCTCTGCGATCCCTTCCGCGCGGATCTTGCCCTCCTCTCTCGACAGAAGCTCGCCAAGCTCAACGCGCCGGGCCATGAGCTCGTCGCCCGCGGCCTTCAGAACGTCATGGCGTTGCTGCGGCGGGGTGAGCGCCCAACCGGGCGCTGCGGTGCGCGCCGCCTCGACTGCGCTTTGCGCCTCGGCACGCCCCGCCAGCGAGAAGCTATCGATGACGTCGCGGGTATCGGAGGGGTTGATGTTGTCGGCGCCATGCGAGGTGGTGATCCACGCACCGCCGATCAGCAGAGGCTTCATCTCGCGCCTCCGCTCAATGAACGGCTGTGAGAAGGGCGTGCACGTCATCCCGGCCGATGCGCCGACAACATCAACCCCTCCGATACCCGCGACGTC
>JBCBHB010000170.1:0-6108 GCA_038526025.1 Pseudomonadota bacterium | reverse complement strand
CTGTGCTGGGACGACGGGGAAGCGGCGCGGGCGGCGGCCGAGGCGGAGGGCTTCGCCGTGGCGGATCTCGCCAAGCCGCGGGAGGCGGGCTCGCTCGCGCGGCTCATCGTCTCGCCCGGCATTCCGCATCTCTACCCCGAGCCGCACCCGGCCGTGGCCGCTGCCTGGGCCGCGGGTGTGCCGGTGGACAACGATGTGGGGCTCTTCTTTCAGGCGATCGGCGCCACGGGGGCAGAGGTGCGGGTGGTGGCGATCACCGGCTCTAACGGGAAGTCCACGACCACGGCGCTGCTCAGCCACATCCTCGCCACGGCGGGGCGGCCGGTGCAGACGGGGGGCAATATCGGGCGCGCGGTGCTCGATCTCGACCCGCCGGCGGATGGCGAGACCATCGTGCTGGAGCTGTCGAGCTACCAGACCGATCTCGCGCGGTCCCTCGCGCCGGATCTCGCGGTGTTCCTCAACCTTTCGCCGGATCATCTCGACCGCCATGGCGGGCTTGGCGGGTATTTTGCCGCAAAGCGGCGGCTCTTTGAGGCCGGGGCGCCAGAGCGCGTTGTGGTGGGCGTGGACGACGCCCATGGCCGCTTTCTCGCCAATGCGGTGCGGGCGCCGGGGGAGGGCCCGGATGGCGGCGTGATCGAGATCGCCACCACGGCGCGGCTGCGGGGCGAGGGTTGGTCGGTCTTCATGAACAAGCGCTTCCTGACGGAATGGCGGAAGGGTGCGCAGGTTGCCGCGGTGGATATGGACGCTGCACCGGCGCTGAGAGGCGCGCATAACCACCAGAACGCCTGTGCCGCCTGGGCGGCGGCGCGGGCGCTGGGCCTCGGGCCGCGGGTGATCGAGCCGGCGCTGGCGTCCTTTCCGGGCCTGGCGCACCGGATGGAGCGGTTGGGGCAGGTGGGCGGCGTCGTCTGCGTGAACGACTCGAAGGCGACGAACGCGGATGCGGCGGAGAAGGCACTGCTGGCCTATGAGGGCATTCGCTGGATTGCCGGCGGGCGCGCGAAGGAGGGCGGGATCGGCCCGCTCGCGCCGCTGATGGCGCGGGTGGCGAAGACCTATCTCATCGGCGAGGCCGAGGCGCTTTTTGCCGATCAGCTCGGCGCCGCGGCCCATGCGCGCTGCGGCACGCTGGAGGCGGCGGTCGATGCGGCTTTGGCCGAGGCCGCGCCCGGCGAGGTGCTGCTGCTGAGCCCCGCGGCGGCGAGCTTCGACCAGTTTGCAAGCTTCGAGGCGCGGGGAGCGGCGTTCCGCGCGCTCCTGGAGGCGCGGGGGCTCGAGCCCATCGAGGAGGAGAGGGCATGACGGATATCGCAGCCCGCACCGCGCGCGTGGCGCCGGGCGATGGCCTGGGCAGCGCGGCGGCCGAGGGCCTCAGGCTGAACGCCGCCTTCGTTGCCGACTGGTGGCACACGATCGACCGGTGGCTTCTGGGCATCGTGCTGGTGCTGGTGGCGACGGGGCTGGTGCTGGGGCTCGCCGCCTCGCCGCCGCTGGCGGAGAAGAACGGGCTATGGACCTATCACTACGTGGTGCGCCAGGCGGTGTTTGCGGCCATGGGGCTGGGGATCGTGGTGGCCGTCTCCGCCATGCCGGTGGTGTGGTTGCGGCGCGGGGGCGTGCTGGCCTTTCTCGCCTGTCTTGCGGCCCTTTGCGCGCTGCCCTGGTTCGGGACGGATTTCGGCAAGGGGGCCGTGCGCTGGTTCTCGCTCGGCTTCATGAGCGTGCAGCCTGCGGAGTTTCTGAAGCCTGCCTTCGTGGTCGCGGCCGCCTGGGTGATGGCGGGGAGCTTCGAGCGGGGCGGGCCGCCGGGGCGGGTCATCACCGGGGTTTTCGCCACCTTCATTGCCGGGGTGCTCGCGCTGCAGCCCGATTTCGGGCAGGCGATGCTGCTGCTGGCGGTCTGGGCCTCGATGCTGTTCGTCTCGGGCGCGCCGATGGTGCTGCTGGTGGGGCTCGGCGGAGCGGTATCGGTCGCCGGGCTCGTGGCTTATGCGAACTCGGAACATGTGGCGCGGCGGATCGACGGATACTTCCAGTCGGAGGTCGATCCGCACACGCAGCTGGCCTATGCCGAGGCGGCGATCCGGGAGGGATCGCTGCTGGGCGTGGGGCCGGCGCAGGGCTCGGTGAAGTGGACGCTGCCGGACGCGCATACCGATTTCATCATTGCCGTCGCGGCCGAGGAGTTCGGCCTGGTGCTGACGCTGGCGATCATCGGGTGCTTCCTGTTCATCACGCTGCGGGCGCTCTCGCGGCTGCTGGAGGAGCGCTGCATGTTCGCGCGCCTGGCGGGGACGGGACTGGCGGTGGCCTTCGGCCTGCAGGCCTTCGTGAACCTGGCGGTGGCGATCCGGTTGCTGCCGGCGAAGGGGATGACGCTGCCCTTCATCAGCTATGGCGGCTCCTCGATGATGGCGGCGGCGGTGGCCATGGGCGTGCTGCTGGCGCTGACGCGGACGCGGCCGCAGGATCCAGCCTCGATGCTGCGCGCCGAGCTTGAGCAGGGGCGGGGCTGAGGACGCGCTGACGCGCTCAGCTCGTGTCGGGGCGCGCTGGCGAGCGCTCATTGCTTGTTGGGGGCGCGCTGACAGGCGCCCCGTGCCGCCGCTGCGCGGCGCCGCCGGCCCGCCCGCCAGCCATCCGCCCCCGATGACGCTTCCCGGAGGCATGTTGGGCTGCTAGGCGGGCCGGAGCGTTTCAGGAGAGTTTATGACCGCGCCGCTGCTCGTGATCGCCGCCGGGGGGACCGGCGGGCATATGTTTCCGGCCCAGGCCCTGGCGGAAGAGATGCTGGGGCGCGGCTGGCGCGTGGCGCTGGCCTCGGACGAGCGGGGGCTGCGCTATGCGGGCGGGTTCGACGCGCGGGTCGAGCGGCTGGCGTTCGCCGCCGCCAGCCCGACGCGCGGCGGGCTTCTGGCGCGGCTTGCGGCGCCCTTCGCGATCTATCGGGGGATCAAGGCGGCGCGGGCGCGGTTCGGGGCCGACCGGCCGGCGGTGGTCGCGGGCTTCGGCGGCTACCCGGCGCTGCCCGCCCTGGCGGCGGCCTGGACCATGGGGGTGCCGCGGCTCATCCATGAGCAGAACGGGGTGCTCGGCCGGGTGAACCGGCTCTTCGCAGCACATGTGGCCCGGGTTTGCTGCGGGACATGGCCGCTGGCGAACCCGCCGCGGGGCGCCCGGCTCGAGGATGTGGGCAACCCGGTGCGCAGCGCGGTGATCGCGGTGCGGGAGACGGCCTACCCGGATGGCGAGGGCAGGCTCGGGCTGCTCATCTTCGGCGGCAGCCAGGGCGCGAGCGTGTTCGGGCGCGTGGTGCCGCAGGCCGTGGCGATGCTGCCGGAGGCGCTGCGCGGCAGGCTCGATCTCGTGCAGCAGGTGCGCGAGGGCGAGGAGAGCACGGTCGCCGAGGCCTACCGGTCCGCCGGCGTGGCCGCGGCGCTGGCGCCGTTCTTCGACGACATGCCGGCGCGCATCGCCGGGGCGCGGCTTGTGGTGGCGCGGGCGGGGGCCTCGACCGTGGCGGAGCTGTCCTGCATCGGCCGGCCGAGCCTTCTGGTGCCGTACCCGCACGCCATGGACGACCATCAGACCGCGAATGCCGCGGCCCTCGCCGAAGCGGGCGGGGCCGTGGTGCTGCCGGAAGCGGGACTCACCGCCGGGGCGCTGGCCGCCGTGCTCCGCCGGCTGCTCGAGGAAGCGCCCGCCGAGGCCGAGGCGATGGCTGCGGCGGCGCGGGCACAGGGGCGGCCGGAGGCGGCGCGCCGGCTAGGAGATATTGTGCAGGAACTTCACGAAGGCGCCATGGGTTGATAGCGATGGAGGGATCGTTGCCCATAGCAACGGCGACCGCCACCCCAGTAGGAGCCCGCCGATGACGCCGCCGACCGCCCTTCCCGTCGATATCGGACCGATCCATTTCGTCGGCATCGGGGGCATCGGCATGTCGGGCATTGCGGAGGTAATGCTGAACCTCGGCTACACCGTGCAGGGCTCGGACATGAAGGCCTCGGCCATCACCGAGCGGCTTGAGCGGCTGGGCGCCAGGGTCTTCGTCGGCCAGCGCGAGGAGAACCTCGGGGACGCGGGCGTGGTGGTGATCTCATCGGCCATCAAGGCCGGGAACCCGGAGCTCGAGGCGGCGCGGGCGCGCTCGCTGCCCGTGGTGCGGCGGGCGGAGATGCTGGCCGAGCTGATGCGCATGCGCTGGAACGTGGCGGTGGCCGGCACCCACGGCAAGACCACGACGACCTCGCTTTGCGCCGCCTTGCTGGATGCGGGCGGGGCGGACCCGACGGTGATCAATGGCGGGATCATCCAGGCCTATGGCTCGAACGCGCGGGCGGGCGAGGGGCGCTGGATGGTGGTGGAGGCGGACGAGTCCGACGGGACTTTCGTGAAGCTGCCGCCAACCATTGCCGTGGTGACCAATATCGACCCCGAGCACATGGACCACTACGGCTCGGTCGAGAAGCTGCGGGACGCTTTCGACGCCTTCGTGCACAACATCCCGTTCTATGGCTGCCTCGTGGCCTGCATCGACCATCCGGAGGTGCAGGGGCTGATCGGGCGCGTGGATGACCGGCGGGTGGTGACCTACGGCTTCTCGCGCCAGGCGGATGTGCGGGGCGAGAATGTGCGCCATGAGAATGGCGGTGTGTGCTTCGACGCGGTGCTGCGCGGGCGGGATGGCGCCGAGGAGCGGCTGTCGATCGCGATGAAGATGCCGGGCGAGCACAACGCGCTGAACGCGCTGGCGGCGATCGCCGTGGCGCGGGAGCTGAAGGTGAGCGGCGAGGAGATCGTCGGCGGGCTGGAGGGCTTTGCGGGCGTCAAGCGGCGCTTCACCCGGGTGGGCAGCTGGCAGGGCGTCGAGATCGTCGACGATTACGGGCATCACCCGGTGGAGATCGCGGCGGCGCTGAAGGCGGCGCGCTCGGCCACCGAGGGCAAGGTGATCGCGGTGCACCAGCCGCACCGGTTCTCGCGGCTGTCGGATCTCTTCACGGATTTCTGCGCCTGCTTCAACGATGCGGATGTGGTGGGCATCGCGGATGTGTTCGCGGCCGGGGAGGCGCCCATTACCGGGATCAGCCGGGATGCGCTGGTGGGCGGGCTGAGGGGCCATGGGCACCGGCAGGCGCATGCGGTGGCGGCCCCCGAGGAACTGGCGGCCTTCGTGGCAGAGCATGCCGAGCCGGGGGACCTGGTGATCTGCCTCGGTGCGGGCAGCATCTCGGCCTGGGCCAATGCGCTGCCGGACCAGCTGGCGGGTCTTGAGGCGGCGGGCGTCAGACGGGCGGGCTGACGGACGCCCCGTGCTGATGCCTTCGGCATCACCGCCGGCCCGCCCGCCAGCCATCGCCCGCAACAAGGTGACCTGATGACTGGCCTGATGACTGGGATGACCGCGTTGGCATCTGCCCTGCCGCCACTGCGCGGGCGGCTGACCCTGGAGCGGCCGCTGGCGCCGCTTTCCTGGCTGCGCGTGGGCGGGCCGGCGGCGCTTTTCTTCCAGCCGGCCGACCGGGCGGATCTGGCGGCCTTTCTGGCAGCGCTCCCCGAGGATGTGCCGCTGACGCCGCTCGGGGTCTGCTCGAACCTCATCATCCGGGACGGGGGGCTGCCGGGGGCGAGCCTGCGCCTCGGCCGCGCCTTCGCGGCGGTGGAGCCGCTGCCGGAGGCACGCCTGCGGGTGGGGGCGGCGGCGCTCGACAGTGCGGTGGCGAAGCGGGCGGCCGAGGCGGGCATTGCGGGCCTCGAGTTTCTGCGCACCATTCCCGGCACCGTCGGCGGGGCGGTGAAGATGAATGCGGGCTGCTATGGCAGCTACACGGCCGATGTGGTGGAGCGCGTGACGGTGATGGACCGTGCGGGCCGGGTGGTGGAGATGGCGCCCGCGGCGCTCGGCTTCGGCTACCGGCACTCCGCCGTGCCGGACGATCATGTGATCCTGGAGGCGGTGCTGCAGGGCATGCCCGGGGAGCCTTCGGAGATTTCGGCGCGGATGGAGGGGCTGGTGGAAAAGCGCGCCGCCTCCCAGCCTGTCGACGAGCGCTCCTGCGGGTCGACCTTCCGGAACCCGGCCGGCTACTCCTCGAC
>JBCBHB010000169.1:0-6152 GCA_038526025.1 Pseudomonadota bacterium | reverse complement strand
CTGGTGGCCCGCGGGGGCCACCAGCGCCTCGGCCCGCGCCCGGTCCACCGCCTCGCCCCTCAGCCGCGCGCCCAGCGTCACGTTGCCGAGGATGTCGAGCCAGGGCACCAGCAGGTCCGTCTGCGCCATGTAGGCGATGCGCCCCGCCAGCGGCGCCCCGTCGCTCGCGCGGATGCTGCCATCCAGCCGCCCCCCCGCGTCCAGTCCCGCGATCAGCCGCAGCAGGGTCGACTTGCCGACGCCCGAGGGCCCCAGAAGGCAGGTCCAGCGCCCCGCCTCCAGGGTCAGCCGCAACCCCTCGAGGTCGAAGGCCGCCCCAGCCGCCCCTGCCGCCCCAGCCGACCCAGCCGACCCCGTCGCCGTCCCGCCAAAGCGCAGATCCCCCTCGATCCGGATGCCCGGCGGCGCGCCCGTCCCTGAGGGCCCGGCGCTCACTCGTGGAGATCGAGCAGCAGCGACGAGACCGGCTTCACCTCCGGCACCAGCTCGCGGGCGTGCATGAAGGCCTCGAACCGCTTGTACCGCCCCACATCCATCGCCCCGGGGCGCAGCGCGAAACGCGGGATGGTGTCGGGCCAGGCCTTGGCGTTCAGCGCATCGTCCAGCTCCGGCGAGGTGCCCTTGAAGATCTCCCAGCTCTCCTCCGGGTGGTTCACGATGTACTGCACCGCCTTCTCGGTCGCCTCCAGGAAGCGTGCGATCGCGTCCTTCTTCTCCGGCCCGATCTCGGGGTTCGCCACATAGATCAGCTCGTCATGCGCCGGCAGCCCCTCTTCCTCGATGTAAAAGCAGCGCCCCTCCACTCCTTCGATCTCCATCTGGTTGAGCTCGAAGTTCCGGTAGGCGCCGATCACCGCATCCACCTGCTGCGTCATCAGCGCGGGGCTCAGCGCGAAGTTGACGTTGATGAGCTCGATCCCCTCGAACGAGACGCCGTGGTTCTCGAGGATCGCGCCCAGCAGCGCCTCCTCCACGCCGGCGACCGAGAAGCCGATCCTGCCGCCCTCGAGGTCCGAGATCTCCTTCACCGGCCCGTCCGCCAGCACCAGCAAGCAGTTGAGCGGCGTGGCCACCAGCGTGCCCACCCAGGCCACCGGCAGCCCCTCGGCCACCTGCAGATGCAGCTGCACCTGGTAGCTCACCGCCAGGTCGACACGCCCCGCCGCCACCATCTTCGGCGGCTCCGAGGGGTCGGCCGGCGCGATCACTTCCACCTCCAGCCCCGCCTCCTCGAAATATCCCAGCTCCTCGGCCAGAATGATCGGCCCGTGGTCCGGGTTCACGAACCAGTCGAGCGCGAGCGTCAGCTTGTCGGCAGCCGCGGCCTGCTGGCCGGCGAATGCCGAAAGCCCGGCCGCAAGGGCGAGAGCGGAAAGGCGCATGGTCTTCTCCCGTATCGCCGGCCAGGGGCCCGGCGCTTGCAATGGCACCGGGAGAGGCGGCTTGGGGGAGAGCACCGGCGGAGACCCCGCCAGCCCGTGATCTGCTCCCTTCGCCGGTACCACCCGGATCAGGTTCGAAGGGTCGCCGCGCTGCGCCACCTGGCGCCATCGGCCTCTCAGCCCCTTCGCGGGGCTCCCCTGCACTGCGGGCGAGAGAACAGGCCCCACCCCCCGCTGTCAAGCGCTCCCCTCAACGGCAACAGCGCCGAGCGGGGGCGGGATGGCGGGTGGGCGCCGCCGCGCGAGCGCAGGCGATGCGCGGCGTTGCGGGCACCCGTCAGCCCGTCCCCTCCCGCGCCCCTCCCGCACCGGCCGCCACGGCATGCGTTGGCGCAGCCGCGCGCCCGGCGTAGACTGGCACCAAGCGACGGCCGATGGAGTCTTCCGCATGCGCCCCTCCGCTGCCTATCAGAGCGCCCGAGCCACCGCCCGCGCAACTGCCCTGGGCGGCGCGCCGAAGGCGTGGCGCTGGGCGACGCTCGCGCTCGTGCTGCCCCTCCTCGCCGCCTGCGCCACAGGGCCCACACCCTATGTCCCAGCCATCCCCGGGGAGGCTGCCTCCCTCGGCTTCCGCCAGGCCCCGCTCGAGGACCGCCGCTTCCGCATCAGCTTCGCCGCCAACGGCGCCACCGCGCCCGAGCAGGTGGAGGACTACCTCCTCTACCGCGCCGCCGAGATCACGCTCGCCGAAGGGGCGGACTGGTTCCGCATCGACGCGCGCGAGACAGTGCCCGAGATCCGGTATTTCGCCGGCGGCTATGGCGGGCCCGTCCACGTCGCCCCCATCTTCCTCGGCGTCCGCGTCGTCGGCAAATCCATGCAGCAGCGCCCGCCCGCCGATGCTGCACCCGGCACCCAAAGCGCCAAGCACAAACACAAGCACAAGCGCCGCCACCACCGTCACCGGGGCTACCACCGCCGCTCCCGGCTCTATCTCGGCTACGGTTTCGGCTTCGGCTACCACCCCTATGGCTGGGGCTTCTACCCGGGCTGGGGCGGCACGCTGGTCTATCGCAGCCCCCCGCGCCCCGTGGTCACCCGCCTCGAAGCCAGCGCCGAGATCCGGCTTTTCGACGGCGCCAAGCCGGCGGACGATGCCACCGCCTACGATGCCCGCGCGGTGATCGACGCTGTCGGCCCGCGCCTCCTCCGCCCCGCCGAAAAAGGCTAGCGCCGCCACCGAAGGCCCACACCGCCATGACCAGCGCCGTCCTCCGCTACCTCACCCACCCGCAGGTCGCGATCGACCCCGATGTGCCCGTGCCGGACTGGGGCCTCAGCGCCCTCGGCCGGGACCGTCTCGCACCCCTGGCCGCCGCCGGCTGGCCCCGCGGCACCGTCCACCTCGTCTCGAGCGGCGAGCGCAAGGCGCGGGAAACCGCGGCCATCCTCGCCCCCGCGCTCGGCCTCACGCCCGAGATCCGCCCGCTGACCCACGAGAACGACCGGAGCGCCACGGGCTTCCTCCCCGGCCCCGCCTTCGAGGAGATGGCCGACGCCTTCTTCGCCCGGCCCGGGGAAAGCGTGCGCGGCTGGGAACGCGCCGTCGACGCGCAGGCCCGCATCGTCGCCGAAGCCCGCGCGGTGGTGGCCGAGGCGCCGGAAGGCGACATTCTCATGGTCGGCCACGGCGCGGTCGGCACCCTGCTGCTCTGCCACGCCGCCGGCCGCCCCATCGCCCGCAGCGAGGATCAGCCCCATGGCGGCGGCAACATCTTCGTGCTCGACCGCGCGACCCTCACCCTGCAGGCAGGCTGGCATCCCCTGGAAGACGCCACGGCCTGACCTGAGCGGCAGACCCTTGTCGCCCCGGTCAGCCGAACGCCCATACCCCCGGCTCGGTCTCGGCGAGGCCCTCGACAAAGGCAGAACCGGCCACGTTCTCCGCGCTCTCGGCAAAGGCCAGAAGAAGCCCCGCACGCGTGAGACCCCCCTCAGCCAGCTGCCCGGCCCAGTACGCAACGCCCTCGGCCTCTCCCTCGCGGTCGAGCACGTTGCGGTAGAAAAGCGCCACCAGTGCTACGTCATCGAGTGTTTCGGGGTCGCCAAAGGCCTCGGCGAACTCGGTCGAGGCGAGGAACCGGTCCGCAAGCCCCGCCTCGCTGAGCCCCGCCTCCCGCTCGTCGATCCAGAAATTCAGCCCGGCCTCATCGATATCGCCGTCACGGTCGAGCGCGGCCTCGTAGAGATAGGCCACCGTGCGAACCTCCGCCGCGCTGAGCGGGGCGCTCGCGCCCAACTGCCCAACCGGCACCACCGCATCCGCGAACTGAACCGTCTCGATTCCGATCAGCTCGTCCGTGCCATCCGGTCCGCGCAGCGTGATCACCTCGCCGTTCACCTCGATCTCAACCTCGGCGCGCAGCGCGGCATAGACCGCCACGTCCTCGCCCGCGCCGCCCTCCAGCAGGTCGTCGCCCGGGCCGCCGGCCAGGATGTCGTTGCCGTCGCCCCCCAACAGGTGGTCGTTCCCCGAGCCGCCCTCCAGCGTATCGGCACGCCCACCGCCCATCAGCGTGTCCGCCCCGTCGAGCCCCAGCATGCGCTCGCAGGCATCCGAGCCGACAAGCCGGTTGGCGAGCGCGTTGCCCTCGATGATCAGCCCGTCGGGCGCATCGAGCACGGTGAACTCGGCGCGATCCTCCGCCAGCCTGTACGTGCCCGCATCCCCGTCCTCCGGTCCGTACAGGCGCTGAATGCTCGCGAGATCGCCATTTGAAAGCTCGGTCGGGCGCTCGTCGAAAGCTATGCGCAGCCCGCTCATCACGTCCGACGCGCCGCCGGAATGGCCCAGGCCCAGCGTGTGACCGATCTCGTGCATCACGAGGTTCTTGAACCGGTCGGGCGCGCCGCCGTCCTCGTCGGGCGGCAGCCCAACGGGCTCCATTAACGTGTTCCCGTCGGCAGGGGCGGCGCCGGGGCGGCTCGCCACACCAGCAGTGTCTCTGGCAAGCTGCCCGAAGAACAGCCGGATCTCGGCGATCGACGAGACGTTCGACGCAACGCCATCGTCCGGAACCTGCACGAAGGTGATGTTGGCCACCGCCGACCAGGCGTCGAAAGCGTCCTGGATCGCCCCCTCGTAGTCGAACGCAAAAGTCGCGGCCGGGTCGACGGATACAGAGCCGCCGTCGAACTGACTGGTGTCGATCCCGCCGCCGCCGATGCTCCACGTGACCACGCCGCCATCGGTGCCCAGGCCCGTCTCGCCCCACTTGCCGTTCGAAAGGCTCGTCGCTTGGCCATGCACCGTGGCGCTTGGCGCGAGGCGGCAGGCATCGTCTCTGTGTCCGCAGCTTCCACACATACCGTTCGACCCTCCCGACGACATGCGCTCGACCCCACCGAGCTATGGGAAGGAGGGTCCCACACCGATCCCGGTCGGGCCAATGAATTCATTCGCGGCCGCATTGCCCTTGCCCAATCAGCAAGAAACCCCGTCCCCGACGGGGGTTGGCCGCCGAAGCGGTCACGTTCCGACAACGAACCGAGAGCCGGTGGCCGCGCCAGGCAAGCCACCGCCGCCGCCATGCGCGGAACGCGCGACTCGCCATCACCTGGCCGCCGGCCACGCCCGGCACGTTGACGTACGGGGCATGGAGCCGGCTCCTCGCGCCCCCCGAAACACAGGCAGGCACAGCGCCCCGGCTGGGCGGCAAGGCCGATGGGGCCCCGCTGGGCGCAACCCCCAGCACCCCATCGCGCGCGCCCCGGCCCATCCCACGGCCCCACCAGAATCACACGAGAATTGGTGGAGAAAAAACGAACTCTGGTGCAGTTCGCAAAGTGGCCTTTCTCAGAACGCACCGGTACGCACATCACAACGCGACCTGTAGGAGTGTCCATGAAACTGAGCGCTCGCTCGACTGCCGTGGCAGCAGTGCTGATGCTGTCGACCGCCCCTTCGGCCGTGCTGGCTGCTACCGTCCCGTTCGACTGGACGATCACCTACACCGATAACGGCATCGCAAGCTCGGTCCGGGTCCAGCTCGAGATCGACGACACCCCTACGGCTCTGCTCAATGAAGGCGGTGCGCAGTTTCCCGTCACCTCGCTCAGCGCCAGTTTTCTGACCGGCGAGTCCGCGGGCGCGACCGGCGTACCCGGGCCTGTAGCCGTGGATCTCGTCACGTTCCCGACGCAGACCTTCATTTCGTTTGAGCTCGTCGACGGCGCCGGTGGCCCAAGACTGGCCCTCCTCTTCCTGGCCTTCCAGCCGTTGAGCGACCTGCGCGACCTCGTCCCGTTCTCCGCAACGACGGAGTTCGTCAGCGGCACTGGCTATGGCCGCACAGTCGGTTCCCTCAACGACGTTGTCGCGACCGACACGCCGGCACCCGTGCCGCTCCCGGCCAGCGGCGCCTTGCTGGCCCTAGCCGCAGGAACGGCCGCACTCAGGGCCGCGGCAATCCGGCGCCGGCGGGAGCGCGCCGCCCAGGGCTGAGCACCCGTCCGCCCGCGCAATCCCGTCAGGTCCGGTTGGTGAGCGAGAACGTCCCCCGGGCATCCACCACCACCATCAGCCGATCGGCCACGCCGCGCCGAACCAGCGCGGCCTCAATCGCGCGGCGGCAGCTCTCTCGCTGCGTCGCCGCATGGCGTGCCGAGATCATGTCCTCGTGCACGCGGTAGTCGTAGAGCACCGCCGGCAGCTTCACGATGTGGCAGATCTCGCTCATCTTCAGCATCATGCCGAGGACTACGACATGA
>JBCBHB010000168.1:0-6163 GCA_038526025.1 Pseudomonadota bacterium | reverse complement strand
CTTCGCGCAGGCCGACTTCGAAGTCGTTCCCGGCCTGACCATTACGCCTGGTATCCGCTACGACTTCTTCCAGCTTCGCCCAGAGGGTGATTTCGCGGATCGAAGCGACGGACAGCCTTCCCCGAAGCTCGCCGTCAACTGGCAGCCCACGCCGAACCTCCAGCTCTTCGCCTCAGCGTCGCGGTCTTTCCGCGCGCCGACTCTCACCGAGCTCTATTCCGACGGGGTGCATTTCATCACGCCCGGCTTTCCGCTGGGCGGCCCGAGCGATCCGGTGTTCACCGGCGTCAACGAGTTCGTTCCCACGCCCGATCTTGAGCCCGAACGCGCAACGCAGGTCGAAATCGGCGGTCGCTACCGGATGCAGAACCTGGCCTTCGCGGGCGACAGCCTGTTGCTGTCCGGGAATGCCTACTATGCCCGCGTGGACGATTTCGTCGACACTGTGGTCAGCTTCGTTGATTTCTCGACCGCCACCTTCAACCCGATCACTCGGCAGCTCGAGGTGAGCGGCACGACGATCAACCGAAACGTCGATGCGCTCCTCTTCGGGTTCGAGGGTGAGGTGGACTATGACACGGGCCTCTGGTTCGCCTCGGCTGGCGTGACGATCCCCCGCGGCCGGCAGCGCGACGGCGCGGGCGATCTGGGCGCTATTCCGCAAGATCGTCTGGTTCTAACGGGCGGCGTCCGTCCTATCGACGACGTGGAGTTGGGTGTCAGGGGCACCTTCACCCGCGGGATCAACGAGGACGACGTCCCCGAGGAGTCGATCACAACGCCGGGCTACGCGGTCTTCGACGTCTTCGCGAACTGGCAACCAACACAGGGGCCACTCGCAGGAGCGGTCTTCTCTGCCGGCATCGACAACATCACCGATCGGCGCTTTCGCGTGCACCCAAACGGCCTGAACAGCCCTGGGCTTGCCGTGAAGCTCGCCGCCACAGTCAGGTTCTGAGGAAATCCGATATGGCCGAACCTTTGACCGCCAACCACGTTCCGGATCTCGCCGCGGAGTACCGACGCAGGAAGGCCGCCGATCCGGGTGCGCGGTCGCGCGATATCGCCGAGGCGCTCGGGGTCACGGAGGGCATCCTCGCCGAAGCGCGTGCGGGCGACGGCATTCACCGGCTCGGTCTTCGGGGCAGCGATTTCATTGGGCTCCTCTCCGCTCTGAAGGACGTGGGCCCGGTCATGACGCTGACCCGCAACGACGCGGCCGTCCACGAGACAACCGGGACGATAGAGGCCGTCAACCACCATGAGAACATGGGGCAGGTCACCGGCCCGATCGATCTCCGTCTCTTCCTGCGCCACTGGCATGTGGGCTACGCGGTATCGGAGGAGACGCGATCGGGGTTTCGCCACTCCATTCAGGTGTTCGATGTCACTGGTACCGCCGTCACCAAGATCTATGCGGTCGACGGCACTAAGAGCGACCGCTGGGACCGGATCGTTGAGGCGCATCTCGATCGGTCCAAGCAGATCACGGCTTTCACGCCCCGCACTCCAGCGTCGCCAGAGACGCCCGACGGCGAGATCGATGTCGCCGCTCTTCGGGAGGGCTGGCTCGCGCTTGAGCACAGCCACGACTTCCATCGCTTGCTCTCTACGCACAACGTGGGGCGCGAGCAGGCCCTGCGTCTCGCCGGGGACGATCTGGCCTTCCGAGCAGATGCGGGGCTCGTCGAGCGCCTCCTTCATGCCGCGGCAGCCAGTGTCGTGCCCATCATGTGCTTCGTTGGCAATGCTGGCTGCCTGCAGATCTTCTCAGGGGCCGTCGAGCGGATCGCGCCCATGGGACCCTGGCTCAACGTGCTCGATCCCGCATTCAACCTGCACCTGCGAACCGACCGGGTGGCCAGCACATGGGTCGTCATCAAGCCAACGCGGCTCCGAGGACGCATCACCTCGCTAGAGCTCTTCAACGCGGAGCATCGCCTGGTCTGTCAGTTCTTCGGTAGCCGTCCGCCTGGTGAGGGCGAGCGCGATGCGTGGCGCACTCTGGTTGACGATGCTCTCGGAGATCGATCATGACCCCTGAACGGAGACGAGCCCTCGCGGTGATCGCAGCGGCTGCCGCCGGCGGCGCGGCCTTTCTTTTCATCGGCGAAGCGTCCAGCGAGCCGACCGCCGAGCGCATCGTGGTCGCTGGCGGCGATCTCACCGAAATCGTCTTTGCGCTCGGTCTCGGCGATCGGGTCGTCGGCGTCGATCAGACCTCCACCTGGCCGCCTGAGGCCACGAGCCGGTCCCAGATCGGCTATGTCCGGCGCGTCTCTCCCGAGGGCATCCTGTCGCTTGCGCCTGATCTTGTTCTTGTCGCGCATGACGCGGGCCCGGACATCGCCTTCGAGCAGCTCGAAGCGGCCGGCGTTCGCGTCGCCCGTGCTCCTGAGGCCGAAACCGCGGCCCAGATCGCCGAGAAGATCGCCTTCGTTGGCAGTTCCCTTGGACGTGCTGCTGAAGCCGAGCAGATGGCGCGCCAGATGTCCGAAGCGCTCAACGAGATCCGTGCGAAGGTCGCGACCCTAGAGGGGCGGCCGCCGCGCGTTCTCTTCATCCTCAGCTTCCAGAGCGGTGCACCACTTATCGGGGGCACTGAGACGACCGCAGACCGGATGATCACGCTCGCGGGCGGAGAGAACGCGGGTGCGTCCGTGTCGGGATACAAGCCGATGAGCCGCGAGGCGATCATCGCAGCAGCACCAGATATCGTGCTGATGATGAGCCAGCACGCGGAGCGCTTCGGCGGCATCGAGACGATTCTCGCAAGGCCCGAGATTGCGCTGACCCCGGCCGGGCAGGCGGGCCGGGCGGTTGCGATGGATGGCATGCTTCTTCTCGGCTTCGGGCCGCGTACCCCGGAAGCGATCGCCGAGCTCGCGCGGGCCCTCCACGCCGAGCGCGCCGTCGCTGCTGGGCTCTGACGCAATGGAAGCGGCGATCGAGGCACGGCGGCGCCTCCGAGTGCCGACACTCGCCGGGCTCTCACTGCTCGTCGTCGGTCTCGCGCTCGCCGGTCTCGCCCTGGGCCCGGTGGACATCGCCCCAAGCCGCGTCATCGGAACGCTCGCAGGTGGTGGCAGTGCCGCGGAGAGCGCGATCATCTGGCAAATCCGTCTTCCCCGCATCGTCTTGGGCCTCGCGACCGGCGCTGCTCTCGCCGTTGCGGGGGCCGCGCTGCAGGGTGTCCTGCGCAACCCGCTCGCCGATCCGGGCCTGATCGGTGTCACCGGCGGAGCATCCCTTGGCGCGGTCGCAACCATCGTCCTCGGCAGCACAATAGCTGGGCAGCTTCCTGAACTGATCAGGCCATGGCTGCTGCCGATTGCGGCCTTCCTCGGAGCCGCTCTCGTGATCGCCTTTGTCTTCGCTCTGGCCCGCCGCGGCGGCGAGACCTCCGTCGCAACCCTGATCCTCGCGGGCGTCGCCGTGAACGCGATCGCAGGGGCAGCGATCGGCGCGTTCGTCTATGTGAGCGACGACAGCCAGCTGCGCGATCTCACCTTCTGGACGATGGGCGCCCTAGGTGGGGCTGGCTGGCCGCTCGTCCTCGTTGCGGCATGCCTAGTATCCATCGCGCTTCCCGCCCTTCTCGGTCGGGCGCGAGACCTCGACCTCTTCCAGCTTGGAGAGCGCGCCGCCTTCCATGCGGGGCTTGATATCGAGCGCTCGAAGCGCGTCCTCGGCCTTTCGGTGGCCGTCGCGGTCGGCGGTGTCACTGCGGCAGCCGGGCCCATCGGCTTCATCGGCCTTGTCGCACCGCATCTCGTGCGCCTCGCCATCGGCCCGAGGCACGCGCTTCTGCTCCCGGCATCGGCGCTCACGGGCGTGGCGCTCGTCCTCGCCGCCGATCTCGCGGTGCGTCTTGCTGTGCCGCCAGCGGAGCCTCCCATAGGCCTCGCTACCAGCCTTATCGGCGGGCCATTCTTTCTCTGGCTGCTCCTGCGCGGTGGGAGGGGACGCTATGCTTGAGGCGCGTGACGTGTCGATCACGCTTGGAGGCGTCTCGATCCTCCGAGGGGCCACCCTGACCGTCGCTCCTGGCCGCGTGACCGCGCTGGTCGGCCCAAACGGTGCCGGCAAGTCGACGCTGCTCGCCTGCCTCTCAGGCGCCCTTCGTCCCGACCGCGGCACTGTGCGTATGGATGGCGAGGATCCAGCGCATCTCCGCCCAGCGGTCCTCGGAACACGGCGCGCCGTCCTCGACCAGTCACCGGGTGCGGCTGCACCGTTCACGCTCACCGAGCTCGTCGAACTCGGCGTCCCGCAAGCGGTCGCTCCGGCGGAGACCCGGCGGATTACTCTTGGCGCCATCCACGATACCGGGCTCAGCCGGCTTGCCGAGCGCCCGATAGACGCTCTCTCTGGCGGAGAGCGCCACCGCGCGCATCTGGCGCGCGCGCTCGCGCAACGCCACGCCGGCAAGCACCTCGGCTGGGGTCGCTGGCTGATGCTGGACGAACCGACGGCAAGCCTCGATCTCAAGCACCAGGCATCGGTATTGCAAGTTGCGCGGAGATGCGCCGATGACGGCGCTGGCGTTCTCGCCGTCCTTCACGATCTCTCTCTCGCCGCCGCAATGGCCGACACCGTCGCCGTCATGCACGAGGGGCGCGTCGTCGTCTCCGCGCCGCCGGCTGAGAGCCTGACGCCGGCGCTTCTCGCGCGCGTCTACGGGCTGGAGATCGCCATCGCGGAGCCTCGCGCAGGCCTACGCGCCATCATCCCGATCTATCCGTCAACGACAGGAGACCATCTATGTTCGTCGCCATGAACCGCTTTCGTGTCGCCAAGGGGGAAGAGGATGCCTTCGAGGCCGTCTGGCGGTCCCGCGAGACCCGTCTCGATGAGATGAATGGGTTCCAGAGTTTCCACCTGCTTCGCGGCCCGGAGGGAGAACATCACACCCTCTACGCCTCACACACGGTCTGGACCGATCGCGCCGCCTTCGAGGCCTGGACGAGATCCGAACAGTTCCGTGCAGCGCACAAGGATGCTGGCCAGAACCGCAGTCTCTATCTAGGCCATCCCGAGTTCGAGGGTTTCGAGGCGGTCATCGGCTCGTAGCTGGCAACTCGACGGATCGCATCGAAGAGATCATGTCCTCCGCTCAAACCATTTGCGCAGTTAGAATGGAGCTACTGCAGTCAGCGTCCGCTTCTCGGAACCGACCTAAGAACTGCATTCGAGGCACGTTCATTGCCAGCTACTGTGAGCGCGCTCGCAGCAGAATTCATGCGCGCCTGGTTTGGGCTCGATGTCGCCATGCGCCTGCGCAACATCATTCCCCTGACGTCGGCCGAGTCGATGTCCGCTATCGAAGACTGGGGCATCCTGGAGCGCACCCGCAGCAAATGGCGGCTCTCCGCCCTAGTCCGGCTGTCTAGTTGACAGCATTGAACGAGGGCATTGGTCTCGTTTTGCGGCACCGCTTGAGGAGAATCTCAGACGCGCCCGGTCGACGCGAACGACCCGCATCCGGCCTTGACCGACTTCTCTGGTTTCGCGGCCGCGTCTTTGAAAGCTGCCCCATTTATTCAAAGTGCCGCCGTGCCAGCGCTGCAGGCGGAGTGCTTTCCGCGCCGCTCGCGCCTACGCTCCGGGATTTGAGGAATTTTTTCGGGAGAGAGGGTCTGATGGTTGCACGCCCGGATGGGTCCCATACCGGGGGTTGGGGGGCACTAAGCCCCCGCCTCGTCGTCCTCGACGTGAATGGCAGATCTGGCGTCCAGCGCTGCCTGTGCGGTCGGGTGGCCTGCCCATTGGGCGACGCCCGCATACGCAGAAAAGAGGGCCTGCAACTCGATGACGCTCCCACGGCAATCGTGGCTGGTCGAGCCGTAGTCGGCGATGCTGTCCGGGTTGCCGTGCCGCTTCAGTCCCCATCCGGCGTCGGCAATGGCAATCAACTGGCCCCGCACGCCTTCGAGGCTGGTTGCTTCTGCCGCCGAGACCCTGAGCAGCGCCTCAAGACACTCGTCTATCGCCGCAATCTGCGCCGCTTCGGCTTCATCGGCCCTGGGATCTTCGGGGTGCATAGTGGCGTAGGCGTCGATAACCGGCTTCAGTCGCGCCGTCGTCTCACGCCACTCACGGTAAGCGGCCACTGCGGGATCGCTAAACTGTGCTTCGTGCCGTTCGTCCGCTTCCGTCGGCT
>JBCBHB010000167.1:0-6165 GCA_038526025.1 Pseudomonadota bacterium | reverse complement strand
CCTGCCCGCCTTCGGCACCTTTACCGGCGGCATGGACGCGCGCGACCCGGTGTTCGACGCGCTCCTTGGCGCTCATGCGGCCGCCCTCATGCTCGGCCGGCGGGTGACGGCGGTGCCGCGCGCGCGCCTGGGAACGCCGGCCTGATGGACGTGCCGAGCCGCCCGCTGCCCGAGCCAAGGGACCCGGATTGGGAGGCGCGGGTGCGCCGCGGTTTCGCCGGGCAGCCCTTCATGACCCTCCTTGGCGCGGCTCTCGGCCGGGTGGAGCCCGGTGCGGTGGAGATCCGCCTGCCCATCCAGGAGGCGCTGGGGCAGCAGCACGGCTTCGTCCATGCCGGCGCGCTCTGGTCGATCGCCGACAGCGCGGGGGGCTTCGCGGCCCAGAGCCTGATGGCGCCCGGGGAAGGAGTGCTGACGGTGGAGCTGAAGATCAACCTGCTGAGCCCGGCCCATGGCGAGAGCCTGCGCGCAATCGGGCGCGTGGAACGCGCCGGCCGGCGGCTGACGGTCGGACGCAGCGATGTCTACGCCGAGGAGGCGGAGAAGGCGCCCCGCCATGTGGCAACCGCCCTCGGCACCTTCCTGGCCGTCTCGGAAGACAATACCATGCGGCGATAGCCTTTCCGCCCTGCGGCAGTTGTGCACTTGCACCGCTCTTGGAAAGTTTCTACCGGCTACGGAACGAGCCGACGCTACCATGATCCATGTCCATGACACAGGAACTGACTGGGCGCTGCCTCTGCGGCGCCGTGCATTTCAGCATTACCGGGCCCGTAAGCGCCCCCATCGCCTGCCACTGCCGTGAATGCCAGCGCCAGAGCGGCGGGCTCTGGGTGGCGGTGACGGCGCCGAGCGAGAATGTCACCATCGCCCGCGAACGCCTCGCCTGGGTCAGCGTCAGTGCAAAGGCGCGCCGGGGTTTCTGCCGCGATTGCGGGGGGTACCTCTTCTGGGAGCCGGTGGGCGGCACGACGATCGACATCTCCTACGGCGCCCTCGACGAGACGAACGGCCTGAGCCTCGCCGCCCATATCTACACCGAGGAAAGCCGCCTCCCCGAGGGAGACGGCCTTCCCCGTCATCATGGCGAGGGCCCGGAAGAGACAGTCTGAACCCGGGCCTGCGAGCAGCCATGCCGGCTCATGCGGCGGGCGCGGGCGCAGGTGCGGACGCACCGTTCAGGATGTCGCGCAGGGTAACGGCGGCGTACTGGAAGCCGAGGCCCAGCGCGATGAAGGCGAGCCCGATGGCGACGAAGAGCCCGGTCGCGGCACCGGCGCTCAGCACCGGCAGGGCGGCGCCGATCAGGGTGATCACGCCCGCGCCGATGGCGAGGAAGGCGGTGGTCACGACAAGCGTGCCCAGCCGCGCCGCACCTGCGGTCTGCGGACAGGCCTGCGCGGCCTTCCCGATCAGCACCAGCACGGCGCCGACGGCGAGCAGGCCCGCGAGGCTGACCAGGAAGTAGAGAACAACGGGTGTGATGAGAGCGGTCATGTCAGTCTCCTTTCTGCGGTGGGGTGAACGAAACGGTCCGGGCGGCGAAGGCTCTGGCGAGGGACCTGTAGATGGCGCCGAAGACCAGGCCGAAGACGGGCGAGAACACCGCGCCGAGCGCCCAGAAGGTGTAGAAGACGTCTGCGCTGCGCGCGGCGGACTGTGGGGCGCTGATGCCGTAGAACAGCGCGTACACGACCGGGGCGAAGAGACTGGTCAGAAACCCGACCTTCGCGAAGCGCCACGGACGGAGAGGCTTGCCCTGTCGATGCATCTGGCGCGCGAGCATCCAGAACCCGGCCACCCCGACCGTGAGGTAGACCGGCAGACCGAGAACGGCCGCGAAGGGCGGGATGATCAACGGGATGCCTAGGACGCCAATCACGAGCGGCGTGCAGGCGGTGCTCAGCAGGAAGGCCGTGACGTTGACCCTGGGCCCGTAAGGCTCGGCAACCCGCGCGACGGGGACGGATGCGGGCGGCAACGCGCGCCTGGTGCGGCGCGGACCGGTGTCACGCAGCCAGGGACCATTCATGGACCTTGCTGTTGTGGCTGTTATTTCAGTCATCTCTGAAACTCCTTGCCAAATTTTTTCAGCCGGCCTTGGGCAGGTAACGGCTGATCGCGCCGCCGGCCTTCAGGAGCGCGAGCTGCGCGCCGCGGGGCAGGCGGTTTACTTCCCGGTACCAGGCATCGAAGAGACGCATGGTCTCGAGCATCTCCGTGAGGCGCTTCTGCACCTCCTCGGGCGTCTCTCCGTCCTCCCTCGAGGCCGCGATCACCGTCTCCAGCGCCTCCATGGTGGGGGCGAACTCCCGCTCCCGCCGGCCCTCAACCACGGCTTTCACAAGGTCGAAGAGGTCGTGGATCGTGGTGAAATGGTCCCGCCGGTCCCCGAGCTCGCGGCTGATCTTCACGAGCTTCCAGCCCTGGAGCTCCCGGATCGCGCCCGAGACGTTCGAACGGGCGATGCTCAGGGTCTCGGCAATCTCGTCCGCCGGCAGGGGCTTCGGGCTCACGAACAGGAGCGCATGCACCTGGGCGACCGAGCGGTTGACGCCCCAGCGCGCGCCCATCTCGCCCCAGTGGAGGATGAAGTCCCGCATTGCTGGTGTGAGGTGCATGGCGCGCTCCAAATTTCAGTCATGACTGAAAATACAGCACACACTCGCAGTGTCAAGCGCCAGCGTCCCGCCCGGACGCCATGGGCGGGCGCGGATGGCGGGCGGGCCGCTGAGGGCGCGGAGCGGCCGAAGCCGGGGCGTCCGACAGCCCGCCCGCCGCGTTACGCCGTGAGCCCCTCGGGCTCGGGCAGGCCGTTCGCCCGGCAGCAGGCGGTGAGGGTGTTGGCGAGAAGGCAGGCGATGGTCATCGGCCCCACGCCGCCGGGCACGGGCGTGATCGCGACCGCCACCTCGGCGCAGGCGTCATAGGCACAGTCGCCCACGATCCGCGTCTTGCCCTCGCCCTTCTCCGGCGCGGGGATCCGGTTGATGCCCACATCGATCACCACGGCGCCGGGCTTCACATACTCCGCCGTCACCATCTCGGGCCGGCCAACGGCGGCGACCAGGATGTCGGCCTGCCGGCAGATCGCGGGCAGGTCCTGCGTCCGGCTATGCGCCACCGTCACCGTGCAGCTGTCCTTCAGCAGCAGGTTGAACATCGGCTTGCCCACGATGTTCGAGCGGCCGAGCACCACGGCGGACTTGCCCGAGAGCGAGCCGAAATGGTCCCGCAGGAGCATCAGGCAGCCAAGCGGCGTGCAGGGCACCATCGCCTTCTGGCCCGTGCCCAGGAGACCGACATTCGAGATCGTGAAGCCGTCCACATCCTTTTCGGGCAGGATAGTGTTGATCACCTTCTCGCCGTCGATGTGCTTCGGCAGGGGCAGCTGCACCAGGATCCCGTGCACGGCGGGGTCGTTGTTGAGCTCGCCCACGATGCGCAGCAGCTCCTCCTCGGAGGTATCCGCATCGAGCTTGTGCTCGATCGAGTTCATGCCGGCCTCGACCGTCTGCTTGCCTTTGTTGCGCACATAGACCTGGGAGGCCGGGTCCTCGCCCACCAGCACCACGGCGAGGCCGGGCGTAATACCATGCGTCTCCTTGAGCGTCGCCACATGCTCACCGACCTGCGCGCGTACCCGCGCCGCGAAGGCCTTCCCGTCGATCACCGTTGCCGCCATGGCCGTCCCTCCTGTTCTTCTGCTGGTCCGCCTGCTAGCGGGGGCCGCCCGCCCGGTCCAGCCACGCCGCGACGAACGGGCGCGCTTTTGCGCCCGGCGGAACCAGGCAAGCGCTCTCAGACGGTGTTCACGCAGGCGATGGCGGGTGAAACTCCACCACCTGCACATCGCAGTCGAGCATGATGGCGGGGTAGTGCTCGCGCATGCCTGCCTGCATCACCGCATCGGGCCAGTCGACCTCGCGGCCGAGGAAAGCGGCGGCCTCGCGCAGGGGCATCGATGTCACGCGCCACACCTCGACGGTGATCGCAGAAGGTGGATCGGCGCAGACGAGGCGCAGCGGGCCCGGTCGAATCGGCCCCTCGCCCCATCGGATGGTCGAGCGCTTCGACCCGTTCGCCACCGCCGGGACGAGACGGGCGACGATGTCGAGCGTCTGCATCCGCCGCCTCGCCCGCCCGCGCCTCAGCCCCGGCCGCGATAGGGCGGCACGCCCTGGTCGGGCAGCCAAAGGCCCTCGGGCGGCGCGCCGGTCTGCCAGAAGATGTCGATCGGGATGCCCCCGCGCGGGTACCAGTAGCCGCCGATCCGCAGCCATCGGGGCGAGATGGCCGCCACGATGCGCTTGCCCACATCCACCGTGCAACCCTCGTGGAAGGCGCCATGGTTCCGGAAGCTGGTGAGGAAAAGCTTCAGGGATTTCGACTCCACCAGCCACTGGTCCGGCACATAGTCGATCACGAGATGCGCAAAATCCGGCTGGCCGGTGACCGGGCAGATCGAGGTGAATTCGGGGGCGACGAAGCGGGTCAGGTAGTCCACGTCCCGGTGCGGGTTCGGCACGGGGTCCAGCACCGCATCCTCGGGCCGCGCCGGCAGCCCCGCCGCCTGGCCAAGAAAGCGCGGGCCATCGCCGGGCGTGCCGCTCACTCCGCGTCCTCGAAGCGGATACGGTGCGCCCAGGCCGACCCGTCCGAGATCACGAGGTCCTCGAAGCCCAGAAGCTTGGCGAGGTCGAACCAGGTGGCCGTGGTCTCGATGCCGGCGCCGCGGAAGAAGTCGGTGCCGCGGGCATTGGCGGTCAGCTGCGCGAGGACGGCGCGGGCACGGAAAAGCGTGCTGAAGATCTCGTCGTCGAGGGCCACGATGATCATGTGCTCCGCCTCGCCGCCCTTGGCGAAGATGGCGAAGCGCGGCGTCTCGGGCGCCTCGAGCTGGGCCTTGGTGATCTCCGTGACGAACGCCACGCGCACATCGCGCGAGGGCTGTTGCGGCATTGGCGCGATGGTGCGCGAGAACACCTCCTCCGAGCCCACCTCCGGATAATAATACCCCTCCTGCGCGGCCCCTGCAGGCAGCGCGACGGCAAGGGCGGCGATGAAGGTTGCGGCTTTGAGAAGCTGGGTCACGGGGCATCTCCGGTGAGGGGCGAGGCTGGTATCATGAGCCAAGCACAGGGCTGCATGGCGGGACAAGCCGGGCCGCTGCATCACGGCACAGCCCGATGAGGTTCCGTGATCCGCTTCGCGCTCAGCCCGCGTCGCCAAGGGCGCGCCAGGCGATGTCGCGGCGGTGGAAGCTGCCGGGCCAGTCGATGGTGTCGACGGCGGCGTAGGCGCGGGCGCGGGCTTCGGCGAGGTCGGCGCCGAGGGCGGTGACGGCGAGGACACGGCCACCGGCACTCACCGGCCCGTCGGGTCCCGCGGCGGTGCCGGCGTGGAAGAGGCGGATGCCCGGCAGAGCGGCCGCCGCCTCGAGCCCGCCGATAGCCTCGCCCTTGGCATAGGCGCCGGGATAGCCCTTGGCCGCCAACACCACGGTGAGGGCGGCTTCCGGCGTCCAGTCGAGCACTCTGCCGGCGAGGCGCCCTTCGGCGGCGGCGAGGAGGAGGGCGAGGAGGTCTCCCTCGAGGCGGGGCAAGACCACTTGCGCCTCAGGGTCCCCGAAGCGGACGTTGAACTCGACGAGCCGCGGCGCGCCCTCTTCGATCATCAGCCCCGCGTAGAGGATGCCGCGAAAGGGCGTGCCGCGCGCGGCCATGGTGGCGAGGACGGGGCGGACGATGCGGTCCATGGCGGCCTTCTCCACCGCAGGCGTGAGGACGGGTGCAGGCGAATAGGCGCCCATGCCGCCGGTGTTCGGCCCTTCGTCGCCGTCATAGGCGCGCTTGTGGTCCTGCGCGGAGGCGAGGGGGAGGGCCGTCTCGCCGTCGCAAAGCACGAAGAGGGAGGCCTCCTCTCCGGCCATGAACTCTTCGATCACCACCGTGGTGCCGGCGGCGCCGAGAGCGCCCTCGAACATGGCGTCCACGGCCGCGAGGGCTTCGGGCAGGGTCATGGCGACGGTTACGCCCTTGCCCGCCGCAAGCCCATCGGCCTTCACGACGATCGGGGCACCCTGAGCCTCGACATAGGCGCGGGCCGCCGCGGCGTCCTCGAACCGCGCCCAGGCGGCAGTCGGGGCGCCTGCGGCATCGCAGA
>JBCBHB010000166.1:0-6190 GCA_038526025.1 Pseudomonadota bacterium | reverse complement strand
GGCGGCGAAGGCGTCGACCACGCCCTGGACCAGCACCTCGGGCGCGCTGGCACCAGCGGTGACGCCCACGGCACGCACGCCCTCGATGGCCCGCCAGTCGATATCCGCCGCGGTCTGGACCAGCATGGCGTAGGACGCGCCGGCGGCCTGGCCGACCTCGACGAGACGGCGGGAGTTCGACGAGTTGGGCGCGCCGACAACGAGCAGGGCATCGATGTTTGGCGCCATCTCCTTCACCGCGGCCTGGCGGTTCGTGGTGGCGTAGCAGATGTCTTCCTTATGGGGGCCGACGATCTTTGGGAAGCGGGCCTGGAGCGTGCGCACGACCTCGGCCGTATCATCGACCGAGAGGGTGGTCTGCGTGATGAAGGCCAGGCGCTCGGGGTCCCGCGGCGCAACATGGGCCACGTCCTCCGGCGTCTCCACGAGGATCACCTCACCTTCGGGGAGCTGGCCCATGGTGCCCACGGTTTCGGGGTGGCCCTCATGGCCGATCATCACGATCTGGTAGCCGCGCTCGTGGTGGCGCTCCGCCTCGATATGGACCTTCGAGACCAGCGGGCAGGTCGCATCCACGTAGACCATCTCGCGCCGCTCCGCCTCCGCCGGCACCGCCTTCGGCACGCCATGAGCGGAGAAGACGACCGGCCGGTCGTCCGGGCACTCGTCGAGCTCCTCGACGAAGACGGCGCCCTTGGCGCGCAGTTCCTCGACCACATGGGCATTGTGCACGATCTCGTGGCGCACATAGACCGGGGCGCCCCATTTCTCGAGCGACATCTCCACGATCTCGATGGCGCGGACCACGCCGGCGCAGAAGCCGCGGGGATCGGCGAGGTAGAGCGTGAGTCGCGGTTTCGTCATCGGTGCGTCCTTCTGGCGGCCCCGGCTGGGCAGCGCCGGTAAGCAGCAGTGAGCGCCTCGGCGCCTTGGAAGCGTGGTTAGCGCAACGGATGCGCATCGTCCATGGCGGGGAGATGGGCGGTGGAGGGGTCGCTGGCAAGCACAGCAGCCGCCACCGGGCGGAAAGCCGCGGCTCAGGAGGCCTGGCGAAGCGTGCCGAGGCGGCGGTTCCACACAGTAGCCCGCTTGTCTACCGGGCCTTCCTGCGTGGTGCCGGGCTGGGGGCTGGTGCGGGGCGGCAGCTCCATCCGGTCGAACTGGCGCAGGAGGCGGGCGCGCGCCTCGGGCAGCGGCGCCTCACGCTCCAGCGCCGGGCTGAGCCTGTTCTCCAGGAACCAGCCGGTCATCTGCATGCCCGAGCGCACACCCGCCATCGTGACCACCCCTTCCCCGGCGAGGAAGGAGGGCAGCGGCAGCAGCTTGTCGGCGAACGGCCCGCCCGCTTCGCGGCTGACGGCCCGGCCCGTGCGCGGGCTGACATAGGCAAGGTCACGCCGCTTGCCGGTTGCCGCGCAGGCGGAGAGATCCACGCCGAAACCCATGAGGCCCAGGAACGTCGCCTCCCAGCGCACATAGGTGCCCGGCCAATCCCTCGGCCGTTCGGCCAGGTCCACGAGGAGGTCGTGCGACGCCTCGTAGAGCTCGTAATCCGGCTGTCGCTCGGGCACGAAGGCGATGATGAGGGCCGCCATGGCGCCGAAGGCCGCAAGTGCTGCGCGGTCCTCCATCAGCTGCGCGGCCCGCGCCTTGACGGGTTCCACGCGATAATTGCCCAGATGCTCCTCGAGCCGCGCACGCCATTCGAGCGCAAGCTCCGTACCCGGCTGGAGCGTGGCGGAGAGCTTGGAGCCTTGCCCGCCGCGGACAAGCCCCGGATGCCGGCCATGGCTGCAGGTCAGCACATCGATGATGGCCGAGCTTTCGCCATGATCCGTCACGCTGAGCAGAATGCCTTCGTCGCGCCAATCCATCCGTTCGCCCCATCAACCGGCCTGCGAATCTCCCCCGGCGTCTTGGTGACGGCCCGGGCGCGAGCCCCCTCTGCGCGCACCCTAGCGAGCCAGACCAACCAGATCCTTAAAATGCGACCGGTACAATCCGCCGCAGCGCATCGCGCCGCTCACCCGCGGAAGGCGTCGTCCTCGAGCAGGTGGCGGCCGCGGGGATCCTCGATCTCGATGACCCAAAGATCCCGGTCCCGTCCGCGGCGGCGGGACACGGTCTCCTCCGCCTCCGCCTCCGGCACGGGGCCGAGGGTCTGGACCCAGCCGGGATTGCCCGTCTCGTCCCACCCCCGCTCCCACAGGCCGGCCCGACCGTCCATCGTGGCGACCTTCACGATCACGTCGCCTGCCGTCTCGTTCCCGCGATGGACGACATGGGCATGGATGCCCGCTGCCTCGAGCTTGCGGCGATATGCGGCGAGCCAGAGATCGGTGGTGAGCCGGATCATCCGAAGAAGGGCCTCACGCCCCGTCCTTCCATTCGAGGCCCATCTCGCGGAAGCGCTCCGCCTCCTCGAGCCAGCCCGGGCGCACCTTCACGGTGAGGAAGAGGTGGCAGGGCCGGCCCAGAAGCTCGGAGATCTCCCGCCGCGATTCTGCCCCCACCGCCTTGGTGGTGGCGCCCGCCTTGCCGAGGACGATGCCCTTGTGCCCGTCCCGCGCCACATAGATCACCTGCTCGATACGGGCGGAGCCGTCCTGCTTCTCCTCCCAGGCTTCGGTCTCGACCGTCAGCTGGTAGGGCAGCTCCTGGTGGAGGCGGAGCGTGAGCTTCTCCCGCGTGATCTCGGCCGCCAGCAGGCGGAGCGGCAGGTCCGCAATCTGGTCCTCAGGATAGTGCCAGGGTCCCTCGGGGAGGCGCTCGGCGAGCCAGTCCTTCAGGTCCTCCACGCCATAACCCTTCTCTGCGGAGATCATGAAGGTGCCCTCGAAGGCGCGGCGTTCGTTGAGCTGCTGCGTGAGGGCAAGCAGGCTTTCAGCCTTTACCCGGTCGATCTTGTTGATGGCGAGGGCGACGGGCTTGCCCGCGGGCAGGTGCTCGTCCAGCTCCTGCAGGATGCGCTCTACCCCCTCGGTCAGCCCCCGATGCGCCTCGATGAGCAGCACCACGAGATCCGCATCCTCCGCGCCCGCCCAGGCGGCGCTCACCATCGCCCGGTCGAGCCTGCGGCGCGGGCGGAAAAGGCCAGGGGTGTCGACGAACACGATCTGCGCCTGCCCTGCCATGGCGATGCCGCGGATGCGCGCCCGCGTGGTCTGCACCTTATGGGTGACGATGGAGACCTTGCCGCCCACCATCCGGTTCAGCAGCGTGGACTTGCCCGCATTCGGCTCCCCGATGAGCGCCACGAACCCGCAGCGCGTGTCCGACGTCGCGCTCATGCCTCCGCCTCGCCCGCCAGTGTGGCAAACAGGGTTTCCGCAGCGGCCTGTTCGGCGACCTTCTTGGTGCGGGCACGGCCTTCGGCGGTGCGGCCGTCGGCTAGGGTGACGGAGACGTGGAACTCGGGCTTGTGGTCCGGGCCCTCGCGGCCGAGGAGGGCGTAGGCCGGAGGCGCCATCCCGCGGCCCTGCGCCCATTCCTGAAGGCGGGTCTTCGCGTCGATGGGCGCTTCCTCCGCCGCCGTCAGCCGGGCGAGCCAGTGCCGGTGCACGAAGGCGCGGGCGGGCGCCATGCCGCCGTCGAGATAGATCGCCGCGATCACCGCCTCCATCGCATCCGCCAGGATCGCCTTCTTCCGCCGCCCGCCGGAGATGTTCTCCGACCGGCCGAGCACCAGATGCGCGCCAAGGCCGATTTCGTCCGCAACCTCTGCCAGCGTCTCGCGCCGGACGAGCGCGTTGAGCCGCGGCGCGAGCGTGCCCTCGGCTTCCTCGGGCAACGCCTGCATCAGCGCTTCCGCCACGATGAGGCCCAGCACCCGGTCGCCGAGGAACTCAAGCCGCTGGTTGTCCGGCCGCGCGGGCCCGGCAGCGGAGGGATGCGTGAGGGCTTCAGCCAGCAGGTCCGGCCGCTTGAACCGATGGCCAAGCGCCACCCCCAGCGCATCCACCGCCCGGGCGCTGCCTGGCCGGGCCCTTGGCGGCGCCGCGCCGCCCTTGCTGTCGCCCGCTGCCGGCGCGCTCACTCGATCGCCTTGAAGAAGCGGTCGCCCCGCCAGTTCCAGACCTGCCAGAACGGTCCGTCCGACGAGATCGCGATCACATCCGCCCGCCCGATCAGGTTCTCGAAGGGCACGTAGCCGACCGAGGGGAACCGGCTGTCCACCGAGTTGTCCCGGTTGTCGCCCATGAAGAAGAAATGCCCCTCCGGCACCTCGAAGACGCCCGTGTTGTCCTGGTTCCGGGGGCCGGCCGAGCCCGTGCCGCCGATCACGCCGTTGATGTTCAGCACCTTGTGCTCCATTCCGTCCGGCATGGTCTCCACGAACTGCTGCTTGAGACAGAGCTCCCCAAGGCGCACGGGGCCGTTGGCGCATTGCGGCGGGCGGGGGGGCGAGCCGCGGAGTGCCTTCACCTCCGCAAAATCGGCGATCTGGCGCGTGGGCAGCGCCTCGCCGTTGATGTGCAGGATCCCGTCCTTCACCTGCACCCTGTCCCCGGGCAGGCCCACCACGCGCTTCACATAGTCCACGCAATCGGCGCTGGCGGGGGCTGCGCGGAAGAAGCCGGTGACGAAGTTGACCACAGTGGTCACCGGCCCCTCGCTGCAGGCATCGAATTGCGGGTGCTTGAACACGACCACGTCGCCCCGCTCGGGCATGCCCGACCAGATCCGGCCATCGAAGAGCGACGGCGCGAAGGGGAAGGAGAAGTTCGAGTAGCCGTAGGAGAACTTCGTCACGAAGAGGTAGTCGCCCACGAAGAGCGTGGGCTTCATCGAGCCCGAGGGGATCGAGAAGGGCTGGAACAGGAAGGACCGGAAGGCGGCCGCGATGAGCAGCGCCCAGAAGATCGTCTTGAGCGTGTCCCACACGCTCTCCGTCTTCTTTTCTTTCGCTGCCATGCGCCTGCTCGTATCGGGAAAATGATGCGGCTTAGTGCGGTGGGGTCCGCCCGCTGTCAAGCGCCCCTCCTGCGGCTGTGCGCATTGGGGCGGGTGGCTGGCGGGTGGGCCGCGTGCCGGCGGAGCCGGCGCGCCGGGGCACGCGTCAGCCCGCCCCCACCGCGGGAGGAGCCACGCCCAGCGGCAGCGCCTCGATCACCACGAAGGCCTGCGCGTAAGGGTGATCGTCCGTGATGCTCACATGGAGATGCGCCGCATGCCCCGGCGGGGTCATCGCCGCGAGGCGCGCCGCGGCACCCCCGTGCACCCGCATCGTCGGCTGGCCGGAATTGAGGTTCACCACCTCCATCTCGCTCCAGGCGATGCCCATGCGCAGCCCCGTGCCGAGCGCCTTCGAACAGGCCTCCTTCGCCGCCCAGCGCTTGGCATAGGAGGCCGCCCGGAGCTTGCGGCGTTCCGACACGCGCTGCTCGATCTCGGTGAAGACGCGCTGCACGAAGCGCTCCCCAAAACGGTCGAGCGTCCCCTCGATGCGGCGGATATCCGCGATATCGGTTCCGATGCCGAGGATCATCCCGCCCCTCCCGACACCGCCTCAGGGGCGGGTCAGCGTGCCCGTCTGCTGGTTGACGGTAAAGGCGATGTCGGCCCGCGGCCCCACGCCGCTGCCATCGGCCGCAGCGCGTCTTGCCGGCACGCTGACACTGAGGCCGGTCTCCGCATCGTAGCGCCCGTCGGCCTCGCGCACATCGATGCTGAAGTACCCTTCGCCCGGGCGATCCTCGATCACCGCACAGGCCCGTCCGCCATCCGGGCTTGTCGGGTCCGGATAGAGCACGACGAGGCGCAGGGAACAGCAGGCGGGTGCCCCCGCATCGCTCACCGCCAGCCGGATGGCGCCGTTCGCAAAGGCCGTGGTGTTCTCGTACCAGGGCTCCGCAACATCGCGCATGGCGGCATGCTCGCCACAGTCCAGTGTCTGAGCCATCGCAGCACCGGCGAAAGCGCCCGCCGCAACCATGGCCGCAGCGACAGCATAGGGCTTCCGATCGTAGCGCCAGTTCCGCGTACCTATAGTACCTGCTGCGAGAATCATGCGGACGTTGTCGCCCACACACGGTTTCGGTACAATACCGGTCGCGCTTGCAGCCCGCCGAGCGACGTCGTCCGACCCGAATGCCATCTCTGTCAGACTGAAAGCGTCGTCCGTTGGAGCCTTCGGATCGCCGCCAGCCCCAGCACACCGAAGCCGAAGAAGAAGAAGCTCGCCGGTACC